>NZ_DBHC01000052.1:0-70845 GCF_002296035.1 Roseivirga sp. UBA838 | reverse complement strand
TCCCTCACCGGCTCGGCTACCACATCTTCAATGGTTATGCTGAAGGTTTGCTCGAAAGTAAGCCCTCCTGCATCGGCTACCTGCACACGGATGCTTCGGCTTGCTCCATCTTCAAAATCTATGGCTCCGGCTGTGCTCAAGGTGTTGCCACTAATGGCAAACTGCGCATTATCGGCATCGCCATCACCGGCCACCAGGCTATAGGTGAAAGTGTCTCCATTGTCCGGGTCGAGCGACATGAGCTGACCTACTTCCTGGGCTTCATCGGCTTCTTCAATGGTGGCATTGGTAAGGCTCAGCGTAAATGGTGCTTCGTTTACATTGGTCACCGTTATTTCAAAGGCCTTGGCAAAGGTTCCGCCTTCTCCATCGTTGGTTTCAATACGAACAGAGTAGCTGGCTTTATCCTCAAAGTTGAACGAAATATTGTTCGTTTTTAAGGTTGAACCGTCAACCGTAAAGCTGGCATTGTCGGTATCTCCTGCCCCACTTACTAATGCATAAGTGTGGGTGTTACCCGCATCGGCATCGGTGGTAGTCAGTGTTCCAATAGCTGCATCCAACGCATTGTTCTCAGCTATTGAAGTAGCACTTAGCGTAATATCGGTCGGGAAGTTATTGAAGTCATCATTAACGATGGTTACCGTGGCTCCATCCGTAATATCAACCCCCAAGGCAGTGCTTAACTTACTCATTGAAACGGTCAGTGTTTCATTGGCCTCAATAATCAAATCGTTGGTTGGAGTTACGGTAAAGGTTTGTGTTTCTCCGGCTGTTCCGGCAAAGGTCAGCGTCTTACCCGCAACGGCTGTGTAGTCGCTATCGGTTAGTGTTGCTGTTCCATCTGCCGTATTTACTTCTACCGTGAACCCGCCCTGAACGGCATTGTCCAGGGTAGCGGTAACCGTAATGGCTCCGTCTCCTTCATTTCCGCTAGCATCGGCAAGGGTTACAGCCGCAGCATCGTCATTCTTGATCGTCAATACGGCCTGATCTGTGATTACTACATTGGCTGTGGTTCCGGCCAGGTTGCTCAAGGAAACAGTAAAGGTCTCATCGGCTTCGAGTTTACTATCAACGCCCAGTGCAATGTCGAGTTGTTGAGTTTCGCCATCGGTTCCGCTAAATGTTAATGTAGCTCCACTTACAGCAGTGTAGTCTCCATCGGCCACTGTAGCCGTGCCATCGGCAGTCGATAAATCAACTGTAAATCCGCCTTCTATAGTCCCTTCAAGTGTAGCTGTGATTAGGAAAGACTCTCCATCTTCAAACTGGCTCACATCTTCAATGGTCACCTGTGCATCATTGTTCACAATGGTATAAGTGAACACTGTATTGGTACCTAAGCTGGCACCAGAGGCGTTGGATAGGGTTATCACTACGGTCTCATTTTCCTCAATAAGTGCATCGTCAACAATTGTCAGGTCTATCGTTTTGCTTAACTCTCCTGCTGCAAAGCTGAGTGTACCATTAGCAAGGGTGTAATCAACTCCTCCTCCTGTGGCTGTTCCAGTTACTGTATAGTCAACAGTGGCCGCAGAAAGACCAGCCTGATCCAGGTTCACCACAATGCTACTGCTGGTCACTGATTCTGTACTGCTCTCAGCCGTTGTATTGAATGAAACTACTGGCACATCATCGTTTAGGATGGTTATTGTCGCCTCATCCGTAATGGTTACTGTGTTCGCAGCATCTGTCACCAAGTTGCTCATGCTTACCGTCAGTGTCTCATCGCTCTCCACACTCGAATCGGCCGTGGGGGTGATGGTAAAGCTTTGGGTCTCTCCTACTGTTCCGGCAAAAGTGATTGTTTCAGCAGTCACAGCGGTGTAATCCGTACCTGCTTCGGCAGTTCCATTGCTTGTACTTACATCTACCGTGAAGCCATCGACTACAAAGGCATCGGAAGTTAGGGTCACCGTAATAGCACCATCATCTTCATTGGCCGACACATCGGCAATGGTCACTGTGGCTGAACAAGCCTGCGAATCGTTCTCTATTGTCCAGTTGAAATTGTCAATCAAAGATTGTCTGGCGGCTGTGCCTGCGCAGTATTGAAGGCCTTCAACTCCAAAATTGACATCACTTTGTAATTGTTGAGCGGCCCAACTAATAAGGGTAGCATCGTAGTTAGCCACCGACATACCTGAATGGCTAAAAATACTGTTTAGACTACGAACTCCTGAAATGTCCCAGGCGCTGAGGTCCTGATCGAATGCTGTCGCATTTTCAAACAGGTTGTTCATGCTGGTAATGCCATTATCGCCAGTAGTCAAATTCCAACCGCTAATATTTTGGTTGAAGGCCGAGGCATTTTTAAACATGCTGTTCATGCTTGTGGCGGCACTCATATCCCACTCACTGATGTCCTGATCGAACACCGAGGCTCCTCTGAACATGCTGCCAAAATTGGTTACTGAGCTTACATCCCAGTTTCCAATATTCTGATTAAAGGACTCGGCATTTTCGAACATGGAACTCATGTCTACAATATTGCCAGTCTCCCACGATGAAATGTCCTGATTAAAGGCCGCTGCCTCATAGAACATTTGGTTTAGCCTGTCGGCATTAGGGAATCTCCATGAGCTAATATTCTGGTTAAATGATCTGGCATCTCTGAACATGGCCGTAAGGTTTTCGGCATTGGTCGGCTGCCAGTTGCCTATGTCTTGGTTAAAGGCATGGGCATCTTCGAACATACGCTCCAATTTAGTGGCATTGGAAATATCCCAGTTGCTGATGTCGCCATTAAACGCATCGTTATTCTGGAACATGGCCTGGAAGGTTTCCACCTTGCTCACATCCCATGAGTTAAGGTCTTGGTTAAAGGCATCGGCATCATTGAACATTGCATTCATTCTGGTGACGTTGCTCACATTCCAGCCATTAATGTCCTGATTGAATGCTTTGGCATCGTCAAACATGTTCGACATATCCGTTACACTACTCACATTCCAGCCTGTGATGTCACCATTGAATAGCAATGCATTATCGAACATCTTATCCATTTTAGTCACACTGCTCACATCCCATGAATTGAGATCTTGATTGAACACCGCTGCATCAGCAAACATGGACGACATTGATGTTACCGAGCTTACATCCCAAGCACCAATTGGTTGATCAAAACTCTGAGCATAGCTGAACATGTAAGACATATCTTGAACAGCGGATGTATTCCAGTTGGAGATGGATGAATTGAAGTTTTCAGCCTGAGCAAACATGTAGGACATATCGGTTACTGCACTGACATTCCAGCCACTTATGTCTCCATTAAAATCGCTCTCTTTGAACATCTCAGACATATCGGTGATGTTAGAAACGTCCCAAGATGTTAGGTCTGGGTTACCAATGAGGGTTCTCTCGAACATACGTTTCATTGAGGTTACCTGGGTAAGGTTTGGAGCATCAGTAGCATTGATATCGAAATCAGCAGCGATAAATGCTCCTTCCATACTCTTCCACTCAATATCGCCCCACTGCTCAACTGACCGAAGTCTGGAGAAAGACAATTCAAACTGTGGAAACTGCCCGCTTATTTTAACCGTGTACGTGCCCTCGGCCACATAAGTATGTGAGGCTGCGCCCGTTTGGTTTGTTTCAACAGTGCCATCTCCCCAATCAATGTCGTAGAGATAGGTGTGACTCCCCAAAGTGTTGAAGAATGTTCTGGAACGATTCACATCTCTGCTGGTTATCTCCCAGGTGGTAATGAATGGTCTCTGTTCTACAGTCAGTTGACCATTAAGTAAATTGAGGTTATAGTTAGTTGCAGCACCACCAGTAAGGGTGATATCATACGTTCCAACGGGGCTCGACTCGGTTGCCGTGGTGGCTATGGTCGGTTCTGTAATATTGACTTTAGAGTCTCCATTTACAAAACCTGAATAGCTAATGGTAAGCTCAGGGTTAGCCTCTCCCAAGTATTTGGTCTGATCGTCTGCCGTGGCAGTCAAATCGGCCTTTTCAATGGTCAGGTCGGCACTCACAAAACTTATGTCGTAGTTAGGGTTGAACAGGCTACTCTGCAAGGCATAAGTACCTACATCTTCACCTTCTACCCTAGTAACTGCACCGCTCAGTTCGTCACCGGTATTCAATGAACCACTGGTGATTGAATAAGCAAAGTCAGGATCATTATCGCCATAGGTTTTGGTTGCGGCCTGGGCTGTTATGGTCAGGCTTCTTTGTGAAATAGTGAATACTCCCGGAACAGCCGTTATTTCATAGTTAGCGGCATCGGTACCGTCAGTCAGGTTAATGGCATAAGTACCCGGTGCTTCACCAGCATCTCTGCTTACGGTCACCACTTCATCGTCTCCAACTATGGAACCGCTTGTTACGGTAAATTCTAAGGTCGGATCGGTATCATCAACTACCTTACCGGCATCGGTTGCTTTCAATGCTATGGCCTTTTTAGCCACTGTTATGGTGCCTTGTACCTGACGAGCTGTATACTCGGCATCTTCGGCAAGGCTTACATTAACAGTAATCTCACCCGCATTACCCAAGGTCACAGTAGAACCATTGATAGCCGCCCCGGTTTGGTCATTATCGAAGGTGTAAGTAATTGCCCCCGATGAATTGGTCGAAGCACTTAAGTCAAAGTCGGCATCGCCATAAGTTTTGGCTATATCACTTAGTGAAAGGCTTGGCGTTTTCTTGGCAATAGGGCCTACCGCTAGGCTTTCAACATCGGTACCACTAACCTTACCATCGTTCGGTGTTACCTCAAAGCTGATGTATTTACCGGCATCGGCAGCCGTTAATACATAAGTAGTGGTGGTGGCTCCTGCTATTTCTGTTTTGCCGGTTCCTGAGTTGTCGTCAGAACGGTACCATTTAAATGTGGAATTATCGGCATCCAATTCGGCATCTATAAAGTTATAAACACCGCGCAATGGGGCATCTACTTGCAAACTGAACACTACATCGGTACTTACTGCATTTACTGAAGGTGCTGTATTGCTTGCCAAAACAGTAATGGTAAACTCCTGATAGGTCTTATCATCGAACTGATCTGTCAGCTCAAGTTGTACTGTATGTTCTCCCACATCTGCGGAAGAAGGGTTACCACTCAGTTCAAATCCGTTTGCTGTAAGCCAAATAGGCCCAACTTCTATAGATAGAATTGGTACATCATTGTTCAGGTCTTCATAGGTGACGGTGTAAGTATACGTTTCG
Organism: Roseivirga sp. UBA838; assembly: GCF_002296035.1. Classification (NCBI taxonomy): domain Bacteria; kingdom Pseudomonadati; phylum Bacteroidota; class Cytophagia; order Cytophagales; family Roseivirgaceae; genus Roseivirga; species Roseivirga sp. UBA838. Next base: position 65,661 of record NZ_DBHC01000052.1, on the reverse strand, counting down.
TTGTCCATCACAGTGGTGACGGCATCGGAGGTAAAGGCCGGAGCAATATTGGTAAAGCCATCGTTAATCACTATTGGCCCAAAGAATGTGCTTTCTTCTGCTGTTCCGGTCAATACACCATCGCCAGGCGTTACTTCAAAGCTCAAATACTTACCATTGTCATCGTTCACAACGGTGTAGCTTTTGGTGGTTGCTCCTGCAATAGCCACTCTATTAGCACCTGCAGAATTATCGGCTCGGTACCATTGGAAGGTCGTACCCGATTCAGGGTCGTCATTCGCATCTGAATATGCGTACGAACCTTCCAGTACCCCATCAACAACCAATGATTTTTTAATGGCCACTGCCTGCGCCACTGGAGCCACATTGGCTTCTTTTACTGTAAAGTTCCAGGTGGTTTGGCTGGTCAGTCCTGCTGAATTATTGCCATCGGCATCAACAAAGGCTGAGGCATCGAAAGTAACCGTGTAGAATTGCCCTTCCAGTAAATCACTGTCTGGGTCAATAGTTACATCTGCTCCTGAAATAGCCACCTCATTAGAAGTTACATCAATAACAGTTGCAGTTCCTGTTGCAGGCGTTAGGGTGATATTACCTGTTCCTTTAGTCACCGTTTCGCTCATGGTGAAACTCAGGTTGGCATCTTTGGCCACATCTACCGAGCCATCGGCTGGTATAGTGCTGATTACCGTAGGTACCACAGCAGCCACTACCGGCCCTGTATAGGTGGCGAATGTTTGTGTTCCTGCATCTGTTCCATCGTTTGGTGTTACCGCAAATGTGATGTACTTGCCTACCTCAGAAGAGGTCAATGTGAATGTGCTTGAAGTGGCTCCACTTATTGCAGTTCTATTGGCCCCGCTCGCATCATCTGCTACAAACCATTGAACGGCTGAACCTGATTCTACATCGGTATCCGCATCGCTATAATTATAAGAACCTGTAAGCTCCAGATTGGCTTCCAAGCTACCAGCAATGCTTACACTACTAGCTACCGGTGCCGTGTTAGGCTGGCTTGTCGTGGTAAAGCTAATCACCGTTGGATCGGTAATGGCTGAAGTTTTCACTTCATTATTGCTAATGAAGGCTTCGTTCTCTATCAGAAGGTAGTAAGCCGTATTGTACGCTAAATCGCTAGACGGATTGATGGTTACTTTAGAACCACTGTAGGTCAAGGTGTTGGCAGGGAAAGTTTCAACCACATTATCATTGGCGTCATATAGCACCACATTGTTGGCTGTGGTTCCTCCTTCTCCGTATACATAAGCCTGAATATTTTCGCTATAGGTCAGTGTTATGTTGGCCGAAATGGCCACATCTGTGGCATCGTCTGCCGGACTTGTGGCAGTGAGCATTGGGGTGCTTGGCAAGGCCAAAGTGGTGAATCGCCAAACGGTTGGATCGGAAATACCCACGTGATATCTGGCTTCTTCATAGGAAACAATAAAGCCATCATCTATCAATACATAGTATTCGGTTCCCGGCTCCAGTTCATCATCATCGAATTCAAAGCGGATAATAGGTTCATCACTTCCATACGAAAGGTCTCTGCTATTTTCTCCATCGTATGCAATGGTCTTCACCAATTCATTGGTAGAGGCTTTGTATATCTTAAAAGCTCCTAGCGGGTCTCTTTCCAGGCCTACGTTTTGGCTGGTAAAGAGCTTAAAGTCATCTTCCGAATCGGCTTCATAGGAAGAGCTTCCTGTGGCCGGGAAGAAGCGGGTAATAATATCCTCTTCGAAATCTTCGGTTGTAAAGGTAAAGGTTGTCTTATCGTTTACTTCCGCAAGCTCTTTAGTTCCGTCAAGGTTTAGTATAAAGCCCTGGTCGTACTGCACATAGTAAGACACTCCTCTTTCCCAGGTTTGTGAGAACCTGATGATGGCATAGGCTCGCGAAAACTGCGGCTGATTAGTTATGGTTACAGCAGAAGCATCGATGGTTTCTAACACGCTATCATCGCTGGTTCTGTATACGGTTAGTGTTCCCGAACCTTTTTGGATAGACTCACCAAAGGTGAAAGACAACTTATCACTGTCCATAAGTGCATTTTTAGTTGCACTGGGGTTGGTAGAAGTAATTGGCAGTGCCTCCACAGCTTCTTCGGTGGTAAAACTCCAGGAGGCTTTATTGACAATTCCTGAAAAGAACACCTCTGTATTGGCTACGGAAAACGCGGTCTCGGGAATTAAGATGTAATACTCTGTTCCATTGTCGAGTGTGACATCTCCCAACGAAAGCTGAACAGTGGTGCCATTGACTGTTACCTGGTCTGAATTTACTGCAATGGTAGCTACAGTAGCATCGTCTAAAGTGCGCTTAATGAGTATGTCTCCCGAGCGAGCAGCAACGGCCTGATCGAAGACAAACTCGAAGTCTGTGTTGGTAGCTACATCCACGGCATCATCTGCCGGGGTAAGGTCATTCAATACAGGAGAATCCACCGAAGCTGAAACAGTCAGCACGGCTGTATTTGACACTTCTTCGCAGTTAGCTTTGGTGACTATTACAAAGTATTCTGAATTGTTAAGTTCTTGAGTAAGGTTACTGATGGTTAAGCTGTGAGTATCTACTCCAGAGAATTGATTTTCTCCTCCAGTAGTGGCTTCTTCACTTAGAGCAGCTTCATCTTTGAGAATGGTTAATCCTAAACCATTTGCAACATATACTTTGTTACTACTTGTATATATTGAAGCAACTATATTTTCTCTCCAGTCTGTATTTGACCAGGTTATGGTATTCCAATTTTCACCTCCATCTCTGGAAATACTTAAACCTCCACTCGCATCATCCCGAGGATTCATGGTGCCTACGTAAAGATTACGCCCTTGTATTTCCACAGACTGAGCAAATGAAGAATTAGCGAAACCATTCTCACCATTTGCTATCGTTTTCCACGTAGTTCCACTATCATTCGAAACTGCCAGGCCACCATCTCCAGCAGCATAAATATTGCTTCCACTAGCAGTTACATCAAATACATTTCCTGACATGTTGAAACCTTGCACCTCATCGGTAAAAGTTTCCCAAGTAGCTCCCCCATCATTGGAAATCGAAAGTCCCTCAGAGGTACCTACATAAAAAGAATCGCCATTGGCATAAACCGACAAAACGGTATTAGATAATGCAAAACCATTAACCCCATTTGTGACGAGGGTTTCCCAACTTGCTCCTCCATCTCTCGAAATTATAAGCCCCGAGGAGTTGGTGCCTACCAAAACCACCTCGTTCAATCCATAAATTGAATTAACTGCATTTTGATTTGCTGTGCTTCCAGATAACTCAGGCAAACCGTTTTCCCCAGGAGCTGTTACAACCCAGCTTTGACCGTTATCAGTTGATTTTGCAATACCCGAGTCTTTCGTACCAACATAGACAGTGCTACCCTGAACAAAAACTGCTCTGATTTCATCGTCAGGTAAGCCATTAACAGCTGATGTGATCATTGTCCAAGTTTCTCCTCCATCAGAGGACACAGTTAACCCAGACTCATTTCCTACAAAAACATAATCACCGGAACCATCAACTTCACCGTTAATAGGGGGTTGTGTTAAGAACCCTGGACTTGCAGAGGAGATGTTAGCGATTGTACTAAATTCAACAGAACTATTGAACCATTGATAACTAGCTCCCGCTACTTCTGGCACTGAAAAGGTAACACTACCACCAACAAACCCTGTCTGGTCTTCCGGTTCAGTTAAGATCAAAGGCTCACATGCTGTATGGAAAGTCCATGTGTCTTTATTGGTTATGGCCAGGTTTCCGGCATCGCTTTCATCCTTCACCAGATCGGCACTCAAAGTAACGTAATATTGGGTGGCATAATCCAGCGAAACACCAGAAGTAATAGAAACCGTTGTTCCATCAATAGTCAGATCATCTGCCGTAAGTGTTTGCACTAGGGCATCGGTAGCATAATTGTAAATCTTTAATTCGCCTGTTTGTATGTCGATTGATCGATTAAACCCAACAATGAGTTCAGTATCGATAGCAACGCCTGTGTTACCATTTTCTGGACTAAAACTACTTACTGCAGGTACGTCCAGAACATTCAATAACAAATCATCGGACTGTTGTGTACAACCATCCTTAGTAACTTCAACGAAATAGACCGCTCCATTGAGTTCAAGAGAAGTTTTGCTTATTGTTAGTTGGTGGGTGGTTGCTCCTTCAATTAGATTGGTAGCGCTACTGGTCCGGTCTTCAAGTCTGAGGTTATTTCTATAAACAGACAATCCATTACTTGTACCTATTTCAACTCTATCATTGTACACATAAAGTGAATTAACACTTTCAGAAGACATGCCATCACCCTCATCAAAATTTGTGAAAGTTGCTCCTTGATCCGTAGATATAGATAAACCATCGGTGGTACCAACATATAAGGTGTTATTATGGACTTGTATTGCTCTTATAAAATTGCCTACTAATCCATCATCCTTTGTTTTACTTACCTCAAAAGACTCACCTCCATTTGTGGAAATGGAAAGACCAGCAGTTATACCTGTTTGTGTAGCTACGTAGAGAACCCCATCAGATTCATGTATAGCTCTCACGTGGTTATCTATTAATCCATCGGCCGTGGTTTTCTGTGTAAAAGTCAAGCCTCCATCTCTGGAAATAAAGAGACCATTGGACGCACCAAAATAAAATACACCGTCTGACTCATGAATCACTTCAAACTTACCTCCAGCACCGGCACTAGCATTCGTAATTACATCAAAGCTCTGACCACCGTCATCTGAAACTCTTAAAGTGTTTGTTGCCAGAAAAATGACCGTATCATTAACATATACATCATTCACGCCAGGTTGCGATGCAGTTTGTTCATATAAAACTGTGAATGAGCTCCCTCCATCCTCTGAAACAGATAAATCGTTATTTAGCTGAACCACATAAATCTTTCCATCATGCTCAACTACTTTCTTAACATCGTTTAAAGAAAGTCCTTCCGTAGTTGTACGATTTGCGAAACTTTCACCATCATTTGGTGATATATATAATCCATCGTCTCTGGAACCAAAGTAGAGCGTTCCGTCACTTGATCGATAAGCATAAGCAACTCTTGGATCACCAGGTATATCTACGTTATCAAATCCTTCTTCTTTCTTATACCACTGATAAGATGCTCCGGGAATATCTTCTACCTCAAAAGTTACGGTAGTAGTAGCTGCTATTGTTTGACCGGTTGGCTGTGTTGGTAATAGGTTGGTATAACTAAGGCTAAACTCTTCGGTTTTTTGGAATAGCGGTGTACCATAGGTTACGGAATATTGTGAGGTACCTTCTTCTACCGTTATGTTGCCGGTGGCATCGGTATCAAATTCAGCACCATCCTTTTTCCAAGAGAATGAATAATTAGCAGAGGCATCATAATTAGTGATTTCAGCTTCCTGGTTTGTTACAAATATGGTGCTGTGAGAGGCCAGGCCATTGTTGCCGTTGTCGGTAAGGTCACGCAATTGGTTGTCTGCAATATTCTTATGTGTACCATAAGCTGCTACCAAATTAGTGGCATCATGGGCCGGGGCAGCAGTCATAATTGCAGAAACTTCTTCGTTGCTCAGCACTTTGTCCCAAATGGTAATTTCCGCAAGCTTGCCGTCTAAGAACCCTTCCGGTTTGTTATCGTTATGGCGTGCACCCAGTAGGGCAAGCCAACCGTCTGAAACAGGCATATTGAGCGTACCACTGTCTTCTTCTGTACCATTTACATAAATCTTGGTTTCACCGGTGCTATGATCGTAAGTATAGCCTACATGGTACCAGGTGCCATTGCTAAGCGCGGTAGAGGAGTTAATTCGGCTGGAACCATCAAACACAGCCAGCTTCTCGGTTTCTCTTAAGTAAAAGCGGCTCTCCTGGTCTATGTCAGTGTTCTGAAGCACAAATACATTGTTGAAATCACCGCTGCCTATATTACTTTCTTTGTTAATCCACATAAAGACGGAACGGTTTTTTCCAACCAAAGCATTGGCGACAGTGTTCACTTCAATGTAATTACTCTCGGTTTCTTCAAAGTCCAGATAATTCACCTGACTGGTAGTTACCGTCCGGGTTACAGGGTCGCTTGAGCACAGGGTTTCGTCTGCAATTTCGTCTACCGTAGTGGCATTGTCATTTACCGTCATTGACCATGTATCAGTGCTTTGAATAAAGCTGCGGGCAGCGGTAAACGTATAGCTACCAGCTGCTACGTTGGTGGTAAAGGTATTGGCAGTAGAAACTTCTGTTCCGTCTTTTTTCCAAGAAATATTCTCATACCAGTCTACGGCATTGAAACCAGCAACCGACTGAACATTTTCGAAGTCAATGACAAAATTGTTTTTCATTACTCCATCATTCCCTTTGCCTGAATGGTCTTTGAGTATGGCAGAATCGTCATTGCAATCTCCGAATACGGAGTAATAGCCCACCAGATTGGCATATTTAGGGTGGCCATTATTGATTTTGGCCTTCATGGCTTCTCTAATATCAGCCCCAGTAAGCACTTCGTCCCATACAGAGATTTCTGCCATGTCGCCATTATAAAAATCACTGGTACTTCCACCATCAAACTCCTGACCCAATGAATATTGTGCAGATGCATTCGGAACGGAGGTTCCGGTAGTAAATCGGTCATTTTCTATACCATCAACATAAGTTACCGTTTCACCTGTGGTATGATCGTAGGTCCAGCCTACATAGTGCCAAATGTTACCGCCCATGTTGTAAGATGAAGACTCATTGGTGGTGCCCCCTCTGTTTACTTCCAGATTATTGCCATCATCATCTACCCAAAGGAAGGACAGGTTATCTCCGTTAGCTGCATTTACCGCAAACAGTACCTGATTGCTACTCACACTGTTTTCTGTCTTTACCCACATAAAGACAGAGCGGCTTTTTCCATCTAAATCATCTTGCAATGCATTTAGGTCTACCCAGAATTGCTGTGATTTATCGAAGGAAAGTACACCTGTAGCGTTGGTGTTGGCCTGATAGGTTACAGTGCCCGATTCGGCAATGGTGGCATCTACAAAAACATCTGAATCAACTTCTGCCCTATCGAAAGTGACGTTATAAACATTTTTAACCAAGTTAATTTCGTCAAAGTCGACTACTATTCCGGGCTCAAACGTGCTATTGCCCAAGGGAGATGAATAAGGATACTCACAAGAATTGACATCAATTTCAGCACAATTGTATCCTGTTGGGCAACAATTAATGCTTTCATCTACCGTAAACTTGTACTGAGTAATTACTGTGCCTACCGTATCATATACAATAGGTTCCTGAGGGTTGTTAATGACCGTACCACTATTGAGTGTATAGTCTTCATCGGAACAAAGTGTTTTTTCAATCTGATTACAGGAATAGCCTTCTGGACAAACAATTATTGAAAAGCTAGCCAAACTATTTTTTCCAAAATCTCTGATTTCCTGATGGTTATTCTCATAGTTTAAGGTAAGTGTACCTTGGGCAGTGCTCAGGCTGGCTATGTTCAAAAAAATCTCATTGTCTTTAGCGGTACCATCTGTCTGACTGATTACTGAATAACTTGTACTATTATCATCTACCAGAGTAAAGTCAGTAGGGTTAAGCCCATATGTTTGCACAGGTTCATCCAAAACCAGTGTCAGCTGTGTATCGCTGTCTCTTCTAACTGAAGCAACCTTTGGTGCTTTGGTATCTGTGTCAATTAGTACCTGTCTTGTAATGGCAGGGAGTTCGTCTGTGGAAAGGTCTCTAATTTCATTGTTATTGTTGGTATAGCTCACCGTTAAATCACCTATGGCCGTACTCAAGTCGGCCACAGTAAGTACTATTGCGGAGTCTCCGGCAGTACCATCTGTGTGTGCCTGAACAGCATAGGCGGTACCAATCCCATCATTTACTGCAAAATCTGTCGGGTTACTCCCGTTGGTCTGTACATCTGCATCGAAAACAACAGTAAGTTGGGTTTCGGAATCTTTCTTACCGGATACAAGTACAGGAAAACAATTATTGATTTCCGCATCTCCTTCAAAGACCCAGCCTTTTTCATCAATCAGTTTTTGGCGTGCAGCCTCGCCATAGTTGCAATACTCCAGGCCGGTTACCCCAAAAGTGACCCCATCTTTCAACTCTTGATTTGACCAACCAATGAGGGTAGCATTGTAATTGGCATTGGACAGACCACTGTTTGAGAGCATGTCTGTTAGTTCTCTGGCATTGGCTATGTTCCATTGACCCAGATTCTGATTAAATGCCGTGGCTCCTTTAAAAACTCCCTTAAAGCCATTTCCACTAGAATTAACTTTAGATACGTCCCAACCACTAATGTCTGAATTGAAAAGAACTGCACCCGAAAACATAACGTTAATTGCAGTAGCATTTGATACATTCCAACCAGATAGGTCAGCATTGAAAGCTATGGCATTCTGAAACATCCCACCGAAGCTGCTAACATTTGAAACATCCCAGCCACTTATGTCGGAATTGAAAGAAGTAGCAGAGCTAAACATACTATTCATATTAGTGGCATTGCCTACATTCCAGGAGCTTAAATCTCCACTGAATGACGAAGCATTTTTAAAAAGACCGGAGAAATCGGTGATGTTAGATACATCCCAACCACTGATGTCGCCATTGAATGAGGTGGCTCCTTCAAACATGCCATCTAAGCTTGTTGTGGCGGGAAAGGACATATTAGTGAAGTCTCCTTTTCCTGTAAATGCAGTTGCATCCTTAAATAAAGATCTGAGGGTTGTTGCACTTGAAAAGTCCCAATTGCTAATATTTCCATCAAAAGTGGTAGCTCCATCAAACATGTTATTCATGTTTTCTACATTAGAAACATCCCAATCACTCACAACTCCATTGAACGAGGATGCTCTTTGAAAAGCACCTAACATATTCGTTACCTTCGAAAGATCCCAGTTGCTCACATCACTGTTAAATGCTGTTGCATCCCTAAAAATCTGCTGGAAGTTAATTGTGGACGAACTGGCCAGGTTCCAACCACTTACATCCCCATTGAAGGCGGTTGTGTTATCAAACATCCTGGCCATTTCTTGAATACTACTAAACTGCCAGTTCGTAAGGTCACCATTGAAAGATGTTGCATCCGAAAACATCTCGGACATATCTGTAACCTTTGAAACATCCCAATTCGGCAGGTTTTGATTAAAACTACTTGCTCCTCCAAACATGGAAGACATATCGGTAACTTTTGAGGTGTTCCATGAACCGATGTCCGCATTAAAGCTTGAAGCTCCCTTAAACATACCGGACATATCGGCAACTTTTGAGACATCCCACTGACTGATATCACCATTGAAAGCCGAGGCACCACTGAACATTTCCTGCATATTGGTGACGTTGGATACATCCCAGTTGCTCAAATCTGCATTAAAAGAGCTTGCACTCTTAAACATTTCAGACATGTCTGTCACTCTAGACACATCCCAATGACTGATATCATCATTAAAGTTTTCTGCTCCACTGAACATGCCTTTCAGACTGGGGCCTAAAATCAAGTTGGGTGCATCTGTAGCGTTTATTTTTATATCAGGCATATTATAGAAGAACTCTTCCAGAGTTCTCCACTTAGTATCACCCCATTGTTCGATGCTTATTATATTGGTATTCCGCTGCATGGCAGGAAACTCAAATCCATCAATTCTCACCGTATAAACACCGGCTGTTTCATAAACATGAGAGGTGCTACCCGAAAGATCATAGTCTGTTGTACCATCTCCCCAGTTTATCTTATAGGAGTAGTTGTATCCTTCCAGTGTTTGAATACTTAGTGTCTGATTTGCCCTTGTAGTTTCCCATTTAAAAATGAAATCTTCGGCAATTTGACTCATGCCTTTAATTGGTGAGAAAACCAAGAACAGGACGATCATCATAAATGACCGAATGGGGTGTAAAGGATTCATATAGTAGTAGTTTCGGTATTCAATAGTTAGTAGCGAATAAACCAATGGTTTATACAGCATGAAAAATTTTGTTCTGAACTAGGGCTGGCTTGTTCTGAATGTGAATTGATTGATAATTTCTATTTGGTTCGGGCCTCGATTTGGCTTTTGACACTCTACCATGGTAGGGCAGAAACTCCCTCTCAGAGTGAAAGGGAAGAAATGCAAAAATTGGCGTTGAGGCTTACGCAGTAAGCGTACAAAGATAGTAATGTATAGCTGGCAACCTGAGCAATTGTTCTGAAAGTAGTGTTTTTTGTTCTGAGCCTCCTCCTCTTCGGGTTTAGTTTTTGCCCAGAGCAAAGGCTGAAAAACTAGCTTTAGAGACCTAGAAAGGGTATTGTAATGTAAGGGATCGCTTTGTGTACTGTCTTCTAGTTGGCGGGCTTTCGGTGTTCTTTTTTGAATAGACCCTGAAACAAGTTCAGGGTGACGTGCTATTTAGGGTGATGGGCTATTCAAATTGATGTGCTGCTCAGGCTGACGTGCTATTCAAGGTGGCGTATTACTAAGGGCGATGTTTTTTTGAGTAGACCCTGAAACAAGTTCAGGGTGACGTGCTATTTAGGGTGATGGGCTATTCGAGTTGATGTGCTACTCAGGGTGACTTGCTTTTCGCGGTCACGTGCTATTTAGGGTGAGGTGCTGCCGAAGGTAGCTACTGAGGTAGACATGCCATGGAGGATGGGGTATTACTAGGTGACGCACGGTTCAAGATGAAGTGCTCTAAGGGGTTTATTCCACACGAATTTTCCTTAGTAAATCGTCCCGGTAGTTTTTCCCAATGGGTATCTGCTCGTTGTTCATAAGCACATAGGCAGAGTTAATAGCCTCCATGTGATCTACATTGATAGTAAAACTTCGATGGGTTCTGTAGAAGTTTTGAGGAAGCCTTTCCGAAAGGTCTGTTAAACTACCTCTGATGAGGTGCTTTTGCCCGCTAACGGTATGCACTTCTACATAGACATGGTCGCTTCGTAAAAACCGAATATCGCTAAGCTTAACCTTATGGAAGAGATTCTTTTCTTTAATGAAAATGGCATCTTTAATGAGAAGCTCCTCCTCTACCTTGGTGTTGTTTTTTTGCTCGGTATAATTATGCAAAGCCAATTCGATGGAGGTGTATAGATCGTCTTTTTTGAAAGGCTTTACCAGATAGGCCGGAGGGGCCACTTTCTTTACACGCTCAATGGTGCCCGCATCGGCATTGGAGGTTAAAAAAATAAAAGGAAAGTCGAACTGCTCCTTAATGGTCCAGGCCAGGTCTACGCCATCCTTCTTCCCTCCCAACTGAATGTCTAAAATGGCCAGGTCGGGTTTTTCGGCTTCTATGGTTTGCAGTGCTTCTTCGTAATTAATAGCCGGCTCAAGTACTTCGTACCCCAGGTCTTCCAGAATGAGGCAAATATTATCGGCTATTACAATTTCGTCTTCAACAACTAAAATTTTAACCCGGCTCATCAGATGGCTTTTCTTTCCAAAGTATCGGTGAAAGTAATGATAAATTTACTGCCTTGCTCATAATAATATTCGGCCGAACCATAGAGCTGTTTGGATAGTCTTCTTACCAGCCTAAGCCCCAAACTTCTGGCTTTGGTGAGATCGAAATCGGCCGGCAATCCCTCACCCGAATCGGCCACAGTAAGCTGATGCTTGCCTTCCCCAAGAGAGGTCACAGACACGCTTAGTTCACCCTTGTTTTCTTTGAAGGCATACTTATAGGCATTGGAAATAAGCTCGTTGAGTATCAGGCCTAATGGCACGGCCGTATCAATATCGAAACGGGCATCGCCATTGGCACTTATTTTAGTTTTTACGCCCCCGGCTGTGGGATAAATGGTGGCCAGTTCATTCATAAGCTGATCTGCATATTCTGCAAAATCTATGGTGGCCAAATTTTCGTTCTGGTATAGCTTCTGGTGAATAAGCGCCATAGCCTTGACCCTGTTTTGCCCTTCCATAAAAGTAGAAAGTGCCTTTTCATCGTCTATACCTCTGGACTGTAAGTCGAGCAAACTGGAAACCACTTGCAGGTTATTCTTTACCCGGTGATGAATTTCCTTGAGCAATACCTCTTTCTCTGAAAGTGACTTCTCTATGGCTGCGTTGGCCTTTTGAAGCTTTTGTCTACTCTTGTAAACTATTACAGCAATGGCCAGTATGAGCACTAACACCACTATACCTCCATAAATTATGAGATTTTGCTGCTTTAGGCGAGCCTCTTGAGTTCTTTGCGTTTGCTGTAAAAGCGCGTTTTCCGCTTCTACTTTTTCCGTTTCATACTCGGTCGCCATTCGCGCCATTGCATCTGACTGAGTTTTTTCACCTGTTTCCAGATTGGCTTCGTTTAGCAGTTTGGCATAGCGAAAACCTCTCTCATAATCGCCCAGCTCATCATATATATCTACCAGGCTTTGAGCCGCCATTACTTTTACCTCCAGCGAATTGCTGGTATTGGCATGGCTCCAGGCTTTTTCTCCATAGGCTGCGCCTGATTGCAGGGCCGTATTTTTCAAATAACGGTTGTTGGCATAGACCGAATCGGCCTGCGCTTTCTTGGTACGGGCCAGGTGAGTGTATATCTGACTTTTAAATCGATCGCTTGCCCCTTTGGGTACTGTTGATTCTGCATTGAGCAAAAAATCTTCTGCCTTTTTGTACTCTCCCAGTTTCACGTAAATGGTACCCATATTTAAAAAGCAGTCTGAAAGAAGATAGGTACTGTTGACCTGCTTAAAAAGCTCACCGGCCTTGTCGTAATATTCCAGGGCCTTACTAAGACTGTCTTGAGCGGTGAGTACATCGGCAATATTCTTATAGCTCACGGCCTGGTTGGGCACATGGCCTGCTTCAATAAAACCGGCCAGTGCTTCGGTATAATGACTTTTGGCTTTTTGCGGCTGGTTGAGCTTATCATAGGCCATGCCCATGTTAAGAATAGTGCAGGCTACATCGTACACACTCCCCTTCTCTTTTCTCATTTCTAAGGCCGTAAGGTAGTATTCCAGCGATTTGTCATAGCGGCCAAGTCGATAGAGAGATAGACCACCGTTGTTATAGCTTCCGCTCACATAGGCTGTATTTAGTGTATCGCTGAGTTGTGTGGCTTTGGTAAAATAGACCACAGCACTATCGTATTCATATAAATGACTATCGAAGAAATACCCAATACAGAAATAGTTATAGGCTAATTGGTTTAGGTTGTTCTGTGCTTGAAAGTAAGGAATGGCTCGTTTGAGGTATTCAATCCCTTTTCGTTTTCCATCGGATGAATAGCCATAGGCCAGGCCCAAATAGGTCAGCACCCTGTTTTTATATTCCGGCAGGCCAATCAAAGAGGAGTTATTGGCCGTTTTGAGGGCCCGCTCTCCATAGTAAATGGCAGAGTCTGAATTAGGAACCCTATAGTGGTTCATAAGGGCAATGTCTGCTTCTACCCGGATTGAATCGTGTGTGGCGGTTTGCCAAACGGACAACAAGGAATCTACTTTGGACTGTGCAAAAAGAGAGGTGGAAGATAGTAACACCATCAATACGAGAGATAATCCTCTACAGTATTTGATTCGTTTCATTTAAGGTAATTCTGAGTTGGGTCTTCTTTAATCAACTATAAACATACCTTCTTTTTGCAAAGGTTGCTATCTGAAACCGTCTGAAATTACAGGATGACGAGAGTAGAAATTAAAAAGGCCTCTCTTTCGAAAGGCCTCTTTTCTATTAACAGCAAAGGTTAGTTATCTCTTTTCTTAATCACAATGTAGTCTACTGACTTTTGCTTCACCAGATTGTTGAAAGCCGGTAAATCATTGTTCATAATATTTCGAAGTTTAGTCAGCTCAGCATCTATTTGCTGAGTCAGCTCCACTCTTACCTCTTCGGCCTGACGAGTAGGTCTCCACTCTCCTCCTCCGGCAACTCCAAGAAGGGCAGCCAGCTTGTTATTGAGACGTATTGGGAAGTTGAGCGGATCTTGCCCTGACTCATTCTTGGTTTGGTAGAGGGCTTCTTCTACTTCCGTCATTTTAGCCATTAGCTTTTTACCTTCCTCAACTACATCCTTATACTCCTCTTGTCCTTTAATCTTGTCCATCAAATCGTTCATTTGCTCGCGTGCAGCACGAATGTCTTTAATGGCTCTGTGAGTTTCGGTAACCTTGTCGCGCACTTTGATGAGGAAATCGTATTGTGCTTTGATGTCGGCATCGGTGGAAGGATAACGGGGATCTTTGATGAGGTTAAAGGTAGTTTCTTCTACCTGATCGCCTACTTTAAGTCTGGCTCTGTACTGCCCGGTTGGCACCAATGGCCCCGGACCTCTAACAGAAGCTGCCCACATAATCAGGCCGTCAAACCCTTCTGCATTTTCAACCCTCATGTTCCAGTTAAACGAATTGAGTCCGGCCTTCACATCTCTCTGATCGAAGCTATCGATTAGCTTACCCTCGCTATCATAAATTTCTATGGATACTTTGGTGCCTTTGGCCGGAGCTTCCTTCATGTTGTAATAAATTACTGGTCCGGCAGGAGCATTTTCTCCGTACAACAATCCGGCATTACCACTACCACCACGGAATCGGCTGCTGCCTGAGCCCATTAAACGATAGGCATCCATTGGTTTGAAAAGGTGCACATTTTTGGCTGCGATTTCATCGGACAACTGATGCAGTATGGTAAGGTCATCAATCATCCAGAAACTACGCCCTTGTGTGGCTGCAATCAGGTTGTTGTTCTTAATGGTTAAGTCGGTAATTGGCACAATAGGCAAGTTCATCTGGAACGGTTTCCAGGAGGCTCCATCATCGAAAGAAATGAACATTCCACGCTCAGTACCCGCATAAAGCAATCCTTGCCTTTCCGGATCGGCCCTTAGTACACGGGTAAAGTAATCGTTAGGAATTCCAGTGGTGATTTTTGTCCAGGTTTTACCGTAGTCTTTGGTTTTATACAGGTATGGCTGATAATCGCCCAGCTTGTATTGAGTACCGGCAATGTACGCTCCACCTTTCACAAACGGATCTGCATCAATGGAATTAATCATAAGATACTTAGGCATATCGGGAGGAGTCACGTTGGTCCAGTTTTTTCCTCCATCGCGAGTCACATGAATGAGGCCATCGTCTGAGCCTGCCCAAATTAATCCTTCTTCGTATGGCGATTCGGTGGCAGCAAAAATAGTGGCGTAGTACTCTACCGAAGTATCGTCATACGTAATAGGTCCTCCAGATTTACCCAGTTTATCCGGCTCGGCCCGGGTAAGGTCCGGACTAATAATTTCCCAAGACTCTCCTCCATTGGTAGAAACATGTACGTGGTTTGAGGTGGTATAGAGCTTATTGGGGTTGTGTGGAGAGAAAAATATTGGGAAGTTCCACTGAAAGCGATACTTGTAGTCTTCAGCTCCATGTCCCATTGGATTGTCTGGCCAGGCATTTACGTTGCGGCTTATGCCCTTATCATGATCTACCATTTCCAGGTAACCTCCGTAGCTTCCGCCAAATACTACATTGGGGTTGTCTGGCTTGGGTGCCAGGTGAGCACTTTCTCCACCGGCTGTAGATTCCCAATCGTTTTCTGTGATGGCAAAACCTGAGGTTCTGTGGGCAATTCGCACAGTTGAGTTGTCTTGTTGTGCTCCATAAATTCTGTACGGAAACGCATTGTCTGTAGTAACCCTGTAAAACTGAGCAGTGGGTTGGTTCATATAAGTAGACCAGCTCTCGCCACCATCATAAGATACCTGCGCTCCGCCATCATCGGCAATCACCAAACGCATATTATCTTCCGGAGCAATCCATAAATCGTGATGATCGCCATGCGGTGCCCCATTTGACTCAAAAGTTCTTCCACCATCGGTAGACACATGGTAGGCCACGTTCATCACGTAAACCTTGTCCACATCTTTGGTGTCGGCATAAATTCGGGAATAGTACCAAGCCCTTTGCCTCAATGCTCTCGATGAGTTGGTGTTTCTCCAGGTTTCCCCACCATCGGTAGACTTATATACGCCCCCTTTGTTGGCTTCTATAATGGCATAGATCACATCTGAATCTACCGGAGAAATGGCCACTCCGCTTATCCCTATTGGGGCTTGCGGCATTCCCGATTTGTCCATTAGGTTTTCCCAGGTTTCTCCACCGTCTTTAGACCTCCAAATACCGGAACCTTCTCCACCGGAAGTTAGGCTATAAGGGGTTCTGCGCACTCTCCAGGTACTTGCCATAACAAAGTCCGGGTTATTGGGGTCAATAGATACGTCTACTGCTCCTGCATCGGCATTGGCAAAAAGGGTTCGCTTCCAGGTTTTCCCACCATCGGTAGTCTTATAAATACCTCTTGTTTCGCTCGACTTGAATAAGTCGCCCATAACGGCAGCCCATACTATATCAGGGTTTTTCGGATGCACCACTATACGCCCTACATGCATCGCGTTCTTTAGACCAATGTTAGTCCAGGTTTCTCCTCCATCGGTAGATTTCCAGAAACCTTCAAATCCGGATGAGACATTCCCTCTAACGGTTTGTTCACCCTGACCCACATAGATTACATCTGTATTGGAAGGGCTCACGGCCACAGCTCCAATGGAACCGCCAAAATAGCCGTCTGAAATATTTTTCCAGGTTTGCCCTCCGTTTTCAGTTTTCCATACTCCGCCACCGGTTGCTCCCATGTAAAATACCTGGGGTTTGCCCGGAACACCGGAAACAGTTGACGCCCGACCGCCCCTAAACGGACCAATAGAACGCCACTCAATGCCTTTATAAACATCGGCTTTAGGATCAGAAGCACTGGCTTCAGGTTGCTCTCCCCGCCTTCTGCGCTGGGCCTCTACATCGAATACTGTAGAGAAGAGCAAGCCAAAGACAAGCACCAGAAGCTTCGTCTTAAAAATTGTGGTAGTCTTCATAGTTCTTAGTTTGATATTGATGATTTGAGTAGTTCAAAGACTTAAAAGTTATGAACTGATGAAGACTTTAAGAAAGAGGGGCTAATTTTTTATACCAATGGCAAAAAGAAAGACCCTCTAAGGAGTTTTTCAGGCTGCTGTTCTTTTCCAGAAGCCTGCTCCTAAGAGGGTCTTGAGAATGCGGTATGGAGTGTTTTAATCGATAAGTTTGTATATAGACGTATTTGAATAGGAGGCCAAAAACTCTGCTCTATTGAGCATTTTTTTGGCTTTCTCATCTTCTACTACTCCATCTTTCTCCATCACTACCGATAACACAAGGTTATCATCCGCATCGAATATTTTAATAGTTTGGAGTTGAGCCGAAGGAACTTCTATGTCAAAAAGCTTGTCTGACTCCAGAGCCTCTTCATAGGCCCTGTCCAACGAACCTTTAATATCGTATACTATCAGCTCTTCTACTTTGGTTACTCCGTAAGACTGAAGGGCTGCCATAAATGTAACTACCACTGCCAAGGTCAGGGCAACTATTGCCGACCATTTTCTTTGTGTTGTGAATTGCTTTTTCATGACCAATGTTGTTTCGAATTTTTATGTTTGTGTTTAGATGATGTTAATTCAGTATTACCAAATATTCTTCGTTTTCCTATGCTTATTTAGACGACAAAGTTCTGAAAAAGTTTAACGATCAGCTTAAAAAAAGTAGAATATTTTTCGTGAGTTGCTCAAATGACAGTTAAGCGGTATAAAATTGCGGATGAATTGCCAGACACAAAAAATCCCGCCTGTAGCGGGATATTTTCGAGCAATTTTATTTGGTTGAGTACTTTAAATTTTAATGACTCAACTTCATATATTCTTATTTTTTTACCTCATGCTTAACCAATGGCTTGTTCCAAATCTGCAATTAGATCGTCTGCGTCTTCAATACCAACGCTCAAACGGATGAGTGAATCTAACAAACCTACTTTCATTCGCTCTTCTCTAGGTATGGCACCGTGTGTCATGGTGGCCGGGTGGTTAGCCATAGATTCTACTCCTCCCAAAGACTCTGCCAGGGCAAATACTTTGAATCGCTCCATAACCCTGAACGACTGTTGCATATCATCTTCGTGAAAGGTAAACGAAATCATTCCACCAAAGCCTCTCATTTGTTCTTTGGCAATAGCATGGTTGGGGTGCGACTCAAAGCCCGGCCAGTACACTTTGTTCACTTTTGGATGCTCGGCAAGGTAACGAGCCACTTTTTCCCCGTTTTCGCAGTGTCTTTGCATACGCAGGTGAAGGGTCTTTATACCTCTTAGCACCAAAAAACAGTCTTGTGGTCCGGCTACGGCTCCACATGAATTCTGTATGAAAGCCAATCGCTGATAGAGCTCATCGCTATTCATAGCCAACGCACCCATCACCACATCGGAGTGACCGCCAAGGTATTTTGTTACTGAATGCATTACAATATCTGCACCCAAATCCATAGGATTTTGCAGGGCCGGAGAAGCAAAGGTATTGTCTACCCCTAGAATGATATTGTGCTTTTTGGCAATGGCCGCAGCTCCTTTTATGTCTACAATGTTCATCATAGGGTTGGTAGGTGTCTCCAACCAAATGAGTTTGGTATTGTCGTTCACATAATTCTCAATATTGGCTACGTCTTCCATGCCAATGAAGTGAAACTTGATACCGAAGTTTTCGAAAACCTTGGTAAAGATTCTGTAAGTTCCTCCGTAAAGGTCGTTGGCACTGATAACCTCATCGCCCGGTTTGAGCAACTTTATTACAGCATCGATGGCGGCCAGTCCCGAACCAAACACCAAGCCATACCTGGCATTTTCCAAGGCTGCAATACTGTCTTGCAAAGCAAATCGAGTGGGGTTTTGGGTACGCGAATACTCAAAACCTTTGTGATTTCCCGGAGACTGTTGCACATAGGTAGAGGTTTGGAAAATAGGAGTCATAATAGCTCCTGTTGAGGGATCGGGGGTTACTCCCGCATGAACTGCTTTCGTGTCGAATCGCATATCGTTTACTTTTTATTAAAGAAGGCTTGTAATTCGGCCTCCATTTCTTCTTTGGATTGTTTGTATTCCGGTGTCAGGCTCTTTTGACCAGGCACTTGTTCTATCATCAATGTTTGGGTCGGGAACGCAAACCTCACCCCTAAATGTTCCGCCAGTTTGTTCACCTCCAGCATAATTTCCTGGCGGCATCGCAACTCGCTGTTCCAATCGGGTACTTTGAAGAAGATATACACCATTACCTCCAACGCGCTACCGGCATATTCATTAAGAAAAATGTTATAGTAATCTTTACGCGTGTGAGGGTGTTGTTTCACTATCTCCTCTACCCCTTTTACAAATACCTCTATGAGTCGGGCCGGAGTATCATATGTAATGGACAGGCGGGTATAAAACCTGCGATACTGCCTTTTTCCATGATTATCGACCATGCTGTTCGATATTATGCTATTTGGCACGTACATTACGGAGTCTCGGAAGGTTCGAACCCGGGTAGACCTAAACCCTACTTCTTCTACAGTTCCGTCAATATCTCCCGAAGTTACCCAGTCGCCAATCTGAAACGGGCGATCTATGAAGATCATGAGTGAACCAAAGAAGTTTTTGAGTGTATCTTGAGCAGCTAAAGCAAAAGCCAAACCTCCAATAGAAAGCCCTGTGAGTATAGGCCATATGTCAAATTTGAACCCTCTCAGTACAGCCACAAAGCCCACTATAACCACAAAAACTTTTAGCACTTTGGTAACCAGAGGCACCAATTGATCATCGAGTGTGTTTTCTGACCGCTCGGCCATACGCTTAAGGTAATGCCCGAGAATATCTACCAATCGATAGAAGAACATGGCCGCAAAAAGAGGCACCAAAGCATGTACAAGAAGTATAATATTCGTAGCGGCAAATGGTGGCAACTGCAATACCGGCACCAGTATTTTAGCCAAATAGGCAATGATCATTAAACTGAAAGGCTTAACCACCGGATTGAGAAACTGGTTGGCCAGGTCTATCTTGCCATACTTATGCAGCAAGCCAAATAGTATCTTTCTGAGTACGACCGTAAAGATAAGGTGCACCAAAAAGCCAATAGTAAGTAGAATGAGAATACCCAGATACTGCCACAGGTGAAGCCCAAGGTATTTGGTTGTACCTAAATTGGGCAAAATGTTCAAAAGCTTGTCTGTACCAAAAGGATAAACTTGCTTATGGAGTCGGTCAATTTGATCTACTGAATATTCTGAAAACAACCATCGGTCTCCGTATTTCTGCACATAGAGCTCAGGAAAGTCATCAGTTATAACATACCTATTGCGCTTGAGCAGCGAGTCGTAATAGTTGGCGGCCTTTGGCAGGTCTTCCATACGCACCAAATTGCCGGAGCCATCGAGAATCTGCTTTAGCTCAATGGCGAGGTTATTTATTTCTTTTTGAGTTCTGCTGCCTCTGTAGAGCGACTTGGCCGACTGAGCCGGCAGATAATTATCTTCTTGCAAATAATTGAGGTGATTGTAAATAACCTCATAGGGATTAGCAAAATCATCGGGCAGAGAATCGGCCTGAGCAAAACCTGTAGTAGCTAAACCCAGCCAGCAGGTCAGCAAGAAAAAAATCCGGATATAACTACTTCGCATCTATGGTATATATATTCATTTGGTTGGCGAAGTTAACAAAGACTTCGTACTCTGATAAATTCTGGTAGTATAGAATGCTCACTCTGTGGGCTGCCGGAATGATAGGAGCTATAGCTACACCCTCTCCATTTAATAAATGAAGGGTTTGTTTAGTCTTATCACGGATCACATAAAGCTCCCGGCCATTCCTGAAATTATAGAACTCCACCTCCAGATTGCCCGAGTTTTCCAACGGAATTTCAAAAACCTCCTGTCCTTCCATATCAAAAAAGGCTATTCGGTTCTGATCGTTTCGGAAAACACGATATCCGGTTTCCAGTACATCACTCACCATGCTGTAGATGCTGCGGGTAGTTGGCCTAAAGAACTGTTTGCTCTGTACGAGTTTACCCTCCAGATTAAGTTTCAATAATTCACCCTCCTGGCCAATCACCGCAATTTGAGTTCCCGCAAAATTGGGCCCTTTAATAAAGGCTACATCGCCACTAAACCTTTGATCGAACTTTTGTGGGAAGCCTTGATAATACTCTCCCCTTCGATTCAAAAGAGAAATCTCTCCGGTAACCTCCACGGCCACAAAAGCATCTCTTCCCCTCACTCGTACATGGAAGGGCGTTTGTAAAAGATTTCCCTCCATAGCATTGGGATTCCAGCCTTCCAGAAGGTTTACCTCTTTATCGAACAAACTAATATTACCCCTCCTGTCGCGGGTCAGGTACCTGTAGCGTTTGCTATTGTCATAGTCTACCACTGCAGAGCCTTCAATAGCCATGGGCGCCTCGTATGGTTTTGGAAAGCCTTCAACCACTTCGCCATTGCGGTCGATAAGGTGTACCAATGAATCGGTAAAAAAGAGGTATTGAAGTTTTTTATTGTTGAAATAGTCTATTTGATGAATAGGGCCAATTACCGGAGCTTCAACGGGTAGCTTCCAAAGCACATCGCCCTGCCTCGAAGCCAGATAGAGTGTATTGTTGTGGTCCTGAAAAATAACTTCCAAACTGGCGTTCACATGATTCCGAACTACAAATGGCTTGGTAATAAGAGTTGTATCGGCAAATACATTGGCCTTTATATTCAGCTCTCTTTGCTCTTGGCCAGCCGGAACTTTATTGCCGGGCAAAAGCTGTGGTTTTATTTCGTTAAAAGCAACGAATGAAGAAACAAGGTAATTGGCGTTGCTCGCATTCAACTGTAACTGAAAACGCTTAAACAACTGTTTCAAAGCCGGTTTTTCTTCAATAAACTCATGCCATTTTGGTTTAAGCCTATCTATCATTGACTCTGAAGCAAAGGCAAAATCTTTAAAAACGGTGAGGTTAGTTTCCTGAACAATATCATCCAGAATTTCCCTCTTTTGTACCGATTTACCCCAAGTCGATTCGTTATCGAACTCATTCATTACGGTTTTCAAGGCGTCAAGATTATCACTCAAAATCAACGCATTTTGAAAAATGGCATAATACGGAGCTCCCATGGGCTCCTCCAGGCCGGTAAGCTCTTTTACAAAATCGTCTTGCTGAACAAAGCCCAAATAGGTACTTAAATAGTATTCGCTGTAAACAGCTGAATCCTGAGGACTAGTATACTGTTCTGATATTCGTTCTAGTGTTCTTCTTAAGTATACCGTATCGGTGGTGTTTATAAGTAAGACTTTCGACACATCAGAAAAATTCATGTCGAGGGTAACACTCAATAGCTCCCCCTTTAACAAGGGTTCGAATTCTTCCATCCCAATCTTAAAGGGTCTCCATGAAAAATCTATAGCCGACAGAGGTACCAGATTTTTACCAAAAATAGACGATTCCCCTGCTTCCAATAGAGATTGCAGATAGGCGGCTCCTCTCGCCTCTATACCCTCGGTTGTAAACTTCAGTCCGACAAATGCAATTTCAGGTTTTCTGACCTGAGGCTGCTTCACTTCTTTAAAAAACACCCGCTCCAGTTCACTCAAACGCTTAGTGTTTAGCACCAGTTGAATATCGGACTCAGGGTAAGCCTCCATTGCGCCAACAACTAGTCGGCTCGATTCATTCTGCAAGGCCCTGACCACATCTTCTACCAGGATATTTTCCTCTGAAATAACCAAATAATCGCCCTGTATGAGCATCACAAGTCTGGAGCTTTCATGCACCACATTAATAAGCTCATAGTCGTTGAACACCTGAAGGCTGGTGGTAAAGGTTTTACCTGTGATTTCCTGAAGTATAGTAATAATGCTCTCCTCATTCCATTGAAAGCCATCGGCTTGCAAAACATACAGAGGAGCTACCTCATCGCTCGCGGTAGAATGGAAGGAAATCCAGAATGGTAAAGAGGCAACAGCGGATCGCAATTGACCGGACTGTTGCAGAGAATCTACCTTGGCCGACCAGTTGTATAGGGTTTCCACAAACGGCACCTCCTTCAAAGCTTCAACCCAATCGAACTTCTCAACCGAAGACAAACTGGCCTTTAAATTGCTACCATGCAAAACGAACAAACTCGTTTCGGGCAAAATGTGTTCTATTTTGACTTTTGGCCGTTTTAGCTCCAGCAACCAATAAGTGGATGCGGCTAAAACCACGAATAAACCGACAAAAAGGATTTTT
This sequence comes from Roseivirga sp. UBA838, assembly GCF_002296035.1. Taxonomy (NCBI): domain Bacteria; kingdom Pseudomonadati; phylum Bacteroidota; class Cytophagia; order Cytophagales; family Roseivirgaceae; genus Roseivirga; species Roseivirga sp. UBA838. The sequence continues at coordinate 42,582 of NZ_DBHC01000052.1, read as the reverse complement.
TTAGACTTCAAGGTGAATTAAAGTTTAATGCTTGAACTGTTAAATAAGCCTTACAACTATTTAAACCACAAAGGTGTCAATTTATGCGAATTAGTTGACTTAAAAGTTTTCACTTGGAGATGTCAAGGACAAAATTCATTTTTGCAACTCGAGTTAATTCAAATGGTTAATTAGATAGTATAGACAGCAATAATCTGTATTGTAAAATTTACATTTAACCCAGAAATTTAAAAACACATATCAACAACCTTAACCTTGAAAATCAACCACGCCAATCGTTGATTTTTAAAATAGACCTATGAAGCTTGTACTCAACAAACTGATTCTAACCTGTTTAATAGTGTGCTGTATCTCTGCCGACAAGGTGGCAGAAAAGATACTTATATCTGAAGTTCACTTTTCCGGAGGACTTTATATCCACAAGGAAAAACCGGTTACGGGAGAAATTATCGACTACTATGAGAATAATATTCTCAAGTTTACCTATGCGGCACTTGATGGCCGATTGCATGGCAAAGCAACCGAATTCTTTGAAGATGGAGACGTCAAAAGCATTCGTAACTATAAGGTGAATAAGCTTTTTGGCGATTTCACAGAGTTTTATGCCAATGGAGAGGTCAAAGTTCAGTTTGAGGTTGGCCTTAATGCTTACGGGCAGGGAGAAAAGCTAACAAATATAAAAATTAGCAAAGGCCCCGGTAAAAAGCTTAAGTCTTACGAAGAAGGTACACTAATCTTTCTCGATGCAAACCAAAATGCTTTGCAAACCAGCGAGCAAATCTCCATTCTAAAGCAAAGCAAGTTTAGGATTGTAGACGACAAAGGTTCGGTGATTTACGAACAGTAAATAGAAAAAAGCACTAAAAAAGGGTTGTCTGTAAAGCACTTCATGCTCAAATAGACAACCCTTTCTATTTAATTAACAGACCGGCTCTTTAAAGCAAGCTGTTTGTTTTTCTTACTGCATCGGCACTGCTGGCCAACTCTGCTTTTTCTGATTCTGTCAGCTCTATTTCTACAATACTCTCCACACCTTTAGCTCCAATAAGGGTTGGCACTCCTATACAAATGTCATTGAGGCCATACTCTCCTTCCAGCAGGCATGAGCAAGGGAACATTTTTTTAGAATCGTTGGCAATGGCCTGAACCATGGCCGATACTGCCGCACCCGGGGCATACCACGCAGAGGTACCCAACAGCTTGGTAAGTGTGGCTCCACCAACTTTGGTTTCTTGCTTAACTTCTTCCATGCGCTCTTCGCTAATGAACTTAGAAACCGGCACAGAGTTTCGGGTAGCCAAACGAGTAAGTGGAATCATACCCGTATCACTATGCCCACCAATCACCATACCGTCAACATCAGAAATAGGTGCATCCAGAGCTTCGGCCAATCTATATTTAAAGCGAGCCGAATCAAGCGCTCCACCCATTCCAATAATTCTGTGCTTCGGCAAACCGGTAGCTTTGTGAGTTAGGTAAGTCATCGTATCCATTGGGTTAGATACCACAATGATGATTACGTTCGGTGAATGCTTGATCAGATTTTCAGCTACCGACTTCACAATACCGGCATTGGTGCTAATCAGCTCTTCTCGGGTCATGCCCGGTTTTCGTGGAATACCAGAGGTAATTACAGCCACATCGCTGTTCGCTGTTTTTGTGTAATCGTTAGTAGTTCCGGTAATTTTTGTATCGAAACTGTTCAATGAAGCAGTCTGCATCAAATCCATGGCTTTACCTTCGGCAAAACCTTCTTTAATATCAATTAGAACTACTTCTGAAGCAAAGTCTTTGATAGCAATATACTCTGCACAACTGGCACCTACTGCTCCGGCACCTACTACAGTTACTTTCATGGGTTTAAGGGTTTATTTTTACAAACGCGGCAAAGTTAAGCAGCCTTAATTCTAAATAAAATTCAGGCACAAATGTTTAGCACATTATTTTATCAATGGCTTGGGCTCTCTTTCCGGGCATACCAAATACTAGTGGTTTGAGTAGACAATTTGAAGTGCTCTGAAATTCTGAAACCAACTAGCCAGGCAATTTCTCCTTTAGACTCTAAAACCATCACCTTTCCTTTTTCTGATAAAGGCACCTTGGCATCGATTAAAAAGTCGCTGACCAGTTTGCGCTTGCCCTTCATGCCCAGAGGAGCAAACGAATCGCCCATTTTCCAGGGTCTTAAATGCAAGGGAAAACGGAGTCTTTCGAAGTCGAGCATGGCATTTTCAGACGCTTTATCTACCGCAACCTGACCTGCAGAGCATAACCGAATGGTGTAGCCAACCCCATTTACCTTAAAGCTACCGGTGTTTTCCATAACCACCTGTGGTAGCACCTCTGCATTGCTGTCGTTGACTATTAAAAGATCATCTCTATCTATAACAAGCCTATGACTTGCCGAGAGGAATACTTTCCCAACTTCTGTATTTTCTTGCAAGCAATCGAACAACTGTTGGCAAGTAGCATAGTTAAAACTGAAGTCTCTAAGTAGCTCATATAGATCATACGCGCTCTGACATACACTTAGCACAGCCTTTTTGGACAAATGAAAACCATTTGTATCGGTTTTTATAAACTCCGACCTCCACCCATCATACAGCCTTTCAGAAGTATAATAACGAGCGGATAGTTTTTGCAGGTTTTGAGCCATTACCCCTGTAAAATCCGGATTGAGCTGGTGCATAATAGGAATGAGCTGATGCCTGATAAGATTTCTTTTGTAATACGACTCCGCATTACTGGCATCTTCGCGCCACTCTATTCCCGTTGCTGTGGCAAATTCTATCAATTCTTCTTTGGTGAACTCCAACAAGGGGCGTATTACCTCCCGGTTGCATGGCGCAATTCCCCTCAGTCCTTTCAACGAAGTTCCTCTGGCCAAATTCAAAAAGAATGTTTCTATGGAGTCATCTAAATGATGAGCTATAGCCACTTTCTGGCAATTGTGAGTTGTCCGAAGCATTTTGAACCATTCATAACGCAACTCACGGGCAGCCATTTGGGTAGAAATACCCTTTTGTTGGGAATAGGCCTTGGTTTGGAAGCGTTGTACCTCAAAAGTGATGGCCTCTTTGCGACAATAATTTCTTACCAGGTCTTCATCCCTATTTGCCTCTTCGCCCCTCAATTGAAAATTGCAATGAGCTACCACCAAAGGGTATCCTGACTTTTTGAGCAAATGCAGTAGAGTCATTGAATCTACCCCTCCACTCACTCCTACCAGAATGCGATCGCCCGGGTCTATCAAGGCATGCTTTTTGATAAACTGTAAAAAGCGATCATACATGACCCAAAAATAGCACAAATCGCTAATTTTGCCCCCCGTACGAATGAGAAGACTCACATTTTACCTAATTATACTAGCCTTGTGCAACCCATTAATGAGCCAAACCGAGGTAAAGCTCAAACGAGCAGGCTTTTTAGCAAAAGTTAATATTGGCAAAGAAAGTATGCAGCGACTCAAAAACGATGTTTGGCTGGTACAGGGCAACACCAACATTTACTGCGACTCGGCCTATCTGAATAAAGAAACCAATTCGGCCAGAGCTTTTGGCAGAGTAAGAATTATAGATACGGTAGACCCACTTCACATCGAGAGCGACTACATGGAGTACGATGGTAATACGCGAAGGGCCAAACTCCGCAACAATGTGGTAATGAAAGACGATAGCGTAACCCTCTACACTGATTTTCTGGACTACAACCGCACTACTAAAACCGGAAACTACTTTAATGGCGGACGCCTCATCGACTCTCAAAATGAGCTTCAGTCGCAATGGGGGTATTATCATACCCAAACCAAACAAGCCGAATTCTTTCAGAAGGTAACCATGACCAACCCTGATTTCGATCTGGCTGCCGATACGCTTTACTACAACACTAACACCTCTCTGGCCAAAACCAAGGGAAAAACCATAGGCATTACCTCTGACTCTGACACACTTAGAACCAACCATGGGCTTATTTATAACCGTCAGTTGCAGTATGCCGAAGTTTACCGAGGCAACATTAATGGCCCGGACTATTTTATTGAAGCAGACACGCTCATTACAGACGACCAAAAGCAGTTATACAACGCCAGCAGAAACATCAAGCTTATCTCTAAACCCGACTCACTGACCATATATGGTGAGAAGGGCTTCTACAATAAATTGAAAAAGACTTCGCTGGTCTACGACCAGGCCTATTTGCGAAAAATGATGGAAGGCGACTCTCTGTTTATTAGTGCAGACACGTTGTTCTCCGACCAATCTGATGAGAACAACAAGTACCTCACAGCATACCATCAGGTAAAAATGTTCAAATCGAATATGCAAGGCATGGCCGACTCGGTAAGCTATAATTTTGCCGACTCGGTGATTTACATGTACACCGATCCGGTTATTTGGGTAGAGAACAGCCAGATAAAAGCAGACTCCATTAACATTGAGGTTCGAAACAATAAAATCGACAAAATGAACCTCAGGCTCAATTCGTTTGTGATTTCCAAAGATACTTTGGGAAACTACAATCAGGTAAAAGGCCGCGATATGGAGGTCTACTTTAATGAGGGGCTCATTAGTAAGACCCACGTAAACGGAAACGGTGAAAGTATTTATTACCTAAAAGAAACCTCGGGGGCTGTATCTATGAACAGCATGAAGTGCTCCAATATGGCTCTTTATTTTAGCCAAAATACCATAACAGAAATCCGTAATTATGAACAGGTAGACGGCCAGGTGAAGCCCGAATTTGAGATTAGCCGGTTAGACAGACGCTTGCGAGGCTTCAATTGGCTTGGCGATGAAAAACCCACTCTTGAACAAGTGGCGAGGCATTTACGATATGACCGCTAGCCGGGTTAAAAATGGTTAATCTTTCTAGCCTCAGTCACATAAAATTAATGAACCTCTTACCTTCGTTTGTGCTAAGCATACTTAACGCAAGAGCTTCGTTTCAAAATGAAGCACCATGGCTTAAAACTACTGTACGTCATAGCATTAATTGCTCTTAAGCCATTTGAACAAATTGGAAAAGTCTAATCAAACTGATAATTTTGCAGGCTCATGAAAAAAGCCCCTTTCTTTTTCGTTTTACTAGCCATTGTGAGTTTATACTCAAGTTGCACCACCACATTGGGCAAACTGGAGCGCTCCAACGATTACAACGAGCTGTATAACGGAGCCATAGCCTATTACGAAAGAGGCAAATACGATAGAGCCAAATTGCTCTTTGAACGCATATATCCCTATTACAGAGGTTCTGAACAAGCGGAAAAAATTAGATACTACTGGGCCTACAGCGAATACTATATGGGCCTATACCAGTTGGCCGCCTATCAGTTCAAAGAATTTTACCAGACATTTGGCCGAAGCCCATTGGCAGAAGAGGCACAATACATGGAAGCCTATTCGCTTTATCTTGACTCTCCCGATGCGGAACTAGACCAAAACAGTTCTGAACAGGCCGTAATAGCCATGCAAAACTTCCTGAACCGCTACCCCGCCTCTCAGCGCTATCAGGAAGCCAACCGAATAATAGATGAGCTTCAGGTACGGTTTGAAACCAAAGCCTACCAAACAGCCAAACTATACTACAAACTCACAACAGGGCTTTCTTACAGAAACTATTTAGAGGCAGCCCTCGTTACTTTTGAGGCTTTTAAAGAAGATTTTCCCGACTCCAAGTACAACGAGGAGTTGCTGTATCTGAGTGTTGAAACCAGTTTTAAGCTGGCCGACAACAGCATTACAACCAAGAGGAAAGAGCGGTTCGACAAAACGATCGAACTTTACAGAGAATTTACCGAAAAGTATCCTGAAAGCCAGTATACCAATCGGGTTAAAGACTATTACGAACAATCGATAAAAGAATTAAATAAACTGAAAACCGATTAATATGGCAGCAAGTCCATCAATCATTACCAGAGATACTGACCAAATAGCCGCTCAAACCGGCAACATTTATGAGTCAGTAGCTATTATCTCAAAAAGAGCTAAGCAAATTGCCAGCAACATGAAGGAGGAGCTCAACGGCAAGCTGGCCGAATTCGCTTCTACTGTGGATAACCTGGAAGAAATCTTCGAAAACAGAGAGCAAATTGAGATTTCTAAATTCTACGAAAGAATGCCAAAGCCTACAGCTATGGCCATTGAAGAGTTTTTGAATGGTGAAATCTACTTCAGATTCAAAGAGGCCGAAGAGGCTGCAGCAGAAGATAAATAATCTTCATGTTGAAGGGTAAGAAAATAATAGTCGGGGTAACCGGCAGCATAGCAGCCTACAAGGCTGCTATTTTCGTTAGGTTATTGGTAAAAGAAGGAGCGGAAGTGAAGGTTTTAATGACCGAAGCTGCCAAATCATTCATTTCTCCACTAACCCTTTCTACCCTATCTAAAAACCCGGTGCTTTCTGATTTTACCCAAGGCCAGGAAGGTGAGTGGAACAACCACGTAGACCTGGGGCTGTGGGCCGATGCATTCATTATAGCCCCGGCCAGTGCTAATACTATAGCCAAAATGGCTAATGGCCTTTGCGATAACCTGTTACTGGCCACCTACCTCTCCGCCCGTTGTCCGGTGCTTTTTGCCCCGGCCATGGACTTAGACATGTATCAGCACCCTGCGGTGCAGACCAACATTCAACGACTTCAGCAATTTGGCCATACACTCATAGAAGCACGGCATGGAGAACTAGCCAGTGGTCTTGTTGGCCAGGGACGAATGGCCGAACCGGAAGAGTTGACAGAAAGTCTCTCTGATTTTTTCGGCAGAAACGCCCCTCTAAAAGGCAAGAAGGTACTCATTACAGCAGGGCCAACCTATGAAGCCATAGATCCGGTACGGTTCATTGGCAACTACTCTTCGGGTAAAATGGGCTTTGCACTGGCTCAAGAAGCAGCTCAAATGGGTGCGCATGTCACCTTGGTGGCGGGGCCAACTCACTTAGTCATTGAACATCCCCTGGTGAATAGAATCAATGTAAGAAGTGGAAAAGAAATGTATGAGGCCTGTGAAGAACACTATGCCACATCGCACATCAATATATTTGCGGCAGCCGTGGCCGACTATGCCCCTGCTCAGGTGGCCAACCATAAGATAAAGAAGGAAAATGATGCCTTTGAAATCAAACTGAGCAAGACCATAGACATTGCCAAAACACTCGGATCTAAAAAAAGAGAAGAACAATTCAATGTGGGTTTTGCCCTGGAAACCAACAACGAGATAGAACACGCCAAGGGAAAAATAAAAAGTAAAAACTTCGACCTGATTGTACTTAACTCGTTGCAAGACACAGGTGCAGGCTTCGGACACGATACCAATAAGATTACCCTCATTGACAAAGCCAATAATATTCAACATTTTGAGTTAAAGTCTAAAACCGAGGTTGCCAAAGACATTATCAAAAACATTGTTGAAAAAATTTAGCCTTTCACTACTTCTGTTACTCACTGGCCTGGCACCACTCTGTGCTCAGGAACTCAACTTTACAGTAAGTATTAATGCCGATGTTGTTCAAACCACTGAGCGTGGCATCTTTGAAGAAATGAAAACCGCTTTCGAACGGTTTTTGAATGACACCAAATGGACCGATGATCAGTTCAGAAACAATGAAAAAATAAAAGGCAACCTAATTCTCACCATTCAAGATCAGCCCAGTATTGGCAGATTTACAGCCAACGCTCAAATTCAGGTGGTGCGCCCCGTGTATGGTAGCACCTATGAAACATTGTTGCTCAACTTTGCCGACCGCGACTGGGAATTTCAATTTACACAATCGCAGCCGTTGCAATTCAATGAAAACAGCTTTACCAACAACATCACCTCCCTTCTGGCCTACTATGCTTATATCGCACTAGGCGTAGACTACGACTCTTTTAGTCCGCTTGGAGGTACATCGCACTATGAAAGAGCCCTAACCATAGTGAACAATGCACAAAACTCCGGAGCCGTTGGCTGGGGGCAGTTTCAAAGCCGAAGAAATAGATATTGGCTGGTAGAAAACCTCTTTAGCAACGGTCAGTTTCAACCGGTTAGACAAGCCCTATACGATTACCACCTCAACGGACTTGACATTTTTCAAGACACCCCCGAAGAAGCTCGTAAAAATATTTATGAATCGCTGGTAGAGATTCAAAAAGTAAATGCTATTCAACCCAATGCCATCCTCATTATTGCCTTTCTCGATGCAAAAAATGACGAATTGGTAAATATTTTTTCACAGGGTGAAATGTCTCTTCGCAGGCAGGTATACAACGAATTACTTAAGCTAGACCCAACCCGCAGGTCAAAGTACCAAAAGATTGTTCAAAACTGAGTTTAGCCTCTCGGCACTTGCACTCTCTCCCTTCTTAAAATTGCTCCATCCGGTAAAAAATGATGTTGTTTAGAGTAGGCTGAATTGATACTTTTGCTTCATGCTGAAAAGCCTCTCCATAGAAAACTACGCTCTCATTAAGCAACTGCAAATTCGTCCGGTGGGCTCGCTCAATATTATTACGGGCGAAACTGGGGCCGGAAAATCTATTATGCTGGGTGCCCTCGGACTCCTGTTAGGTAAAAGAGCCGAGTCGAGTGTAGTGTTCGATGAGCGCAAGAAGTGCATTATTGAAGCCATATTCGACATAAAAGCCTACGCGCTTCAAGACCTGTTCGAAGCTCACGACCTTGACTATGACGAGGAGTGCATTGTAAGGCGAGAAGTAAACGCCAATGGCAAATCACGAGCTTTTATAAATGACTCACCCACTACCTTAGAAGTGCTTAAGGCCCTGGGCGTACGTCTAATGGACGTGCACTCTCAGCATGAAACCCTGGCTCTTGGCAATAGCACATACCAATTGCAGGTAATTGATATTGTAGCCAATAATGAACCGCTCAAGCAAGCCTACAAACAAGCTTATAACCTCTACAAAGAGAAACAGAAAATACACCGTGAGCTTGTTGAAGAAGGTAACCAAATGAGCAAAGAGGCCGACTATTATCAGTTTTTGTTTGAAGAACTCGACAAAGCCGCCTTGTCTCCAAATGAGCAAGACGAATTGGAACAAGAGCTTTCCCGGCTGGAACATGCCGAAGAAATTAAAACAAAGCTCAACGAAGCCTTAATGCTCACCGATCAGTCCGAATTCAATACCCTTTCACTAATTCAGGAATTAAAAGGTTCACTGAGTTCAATTAGCGCTTATGGCAAAGCCTATGAACAATTAAGAGAGCGTATTGAAAGTCTGCAAATTGAGCTGAAAGATATTGTGAGCGAACTTGAAAATGAGGAGGCTCGGGTAGAGGTAGACCCGCAACGTATGCAAGAATGTCAGGAGCGGTTGAGCCTCATTTACAAGCTGCAACAAAAACACCAGGTAGGCTCTATTGAAGAACTATTAGATATTTATGAAGAACTCGGGCAAAAAGTAATGCGGCTGGGCAATCTCGATGAAGCCATAGAGGAGGCGGCCAAAGCCGAAAGCAGAGCTCTTGCGGCCGCCCAACAACAAGCCAAAGCACTCTCAGATTCGCGAAAAGCCGTATTCGTTCAGCTAGAGCAATCGGTAAAAGAACTACTGAGCGACCTGGGGATGCCCAGTGCCACCCTTCAGGTAAAACATGAGGAAATTGCATTGAGCCCATCGGGTTCAGACCTAATTGATATTCTCTTTTCGGCCAATAAAGGCATCTCTCCCAGCCCTTTAAAACAAGCGGCTTCCGGTGGAGAGTTTTCGCGACTTATGTTTGCCATAAAGTACATTCTGGCCGACAAAACCGCCTTACCTACAATCGTATTCGATGAGATAGATACGGGCATTTCCGGAGAAATTGCTATAAAAATGGCGCAAATGATGGAACGAATGGCACAAAACCATCAGGTAATTACCATTACCCACTTGCCACAAATTGCCGCTAAAGGTGCAGCTCACTACTTTGTGTATAAAGATGAGTCTGAAACCACTACCAACAGCCAGATTAAACTCCTCAACGAAGCCGATCGCCTGAAGGAAATTGCCGAAATGATTGGAGGCAAAGGAGCATCGGCCAAAGCCCTGGACTCGGCCCGCGAACTAATGAACATGGGTTGAGGCGTTTCCACACCTCTCTCAAAACCAGACAGTCATTAACGTTTATTTAGATCAATTCTGATTTCAATCGAGGTCACTACTTTTAGCCTCTCCTTTAGTATTTTGGAAGTTATGAGGAGATGCGCTGTATACGCTGTTCTGTGCCTGCTGTTAGTTTGTAACCTGGCAGCCCAAGACCAAAGAATTTCTTACGAAAATCATACGGCCTATCTCACCGAAATACTGGCTCACACATCGTCCAATTCAGGGAAAGATATTCACTTTATTGGCTGGCTGCTCAACACCAGTCAACTCAATTTTCCAAAAGGTCATAGCCTGAACCTCAGCCTGGCACTTACTCACGGTGGAGAACCCTCAGCCAACATTGTTGGCGACTTGCAAACATTCTCGAACCTTGAAGCCGGTTTCAATTACGGCTTCTTTGAGGTTTATTATCAATACAAACAAGGTGACTTTTGGGTGAAACTGGGGCAGGTGGATATCAACACCGATTTTCTCGTTAGCCGCAACGGATTGCTCTTTACGCATAGCTCTTTTGGCATAGATGCTGTAGCCGCTATGAACGTACCCGCTCCCACCTACCCGGTAACCGGTTTTTCACTTACCACTCAGATACCCATTACCGAGTTGGTGAGGATTAAAGCCGGTATATTCGATGGTCAGTTTGCCATGCCCCGAAACAACTATCTGGGCATTAACTGGGCCCTGAATGAAAAAGAGGGACTCATTTACGTTCTGGAGCCGCGGTTCCAACTGTTCAAAAACCGGTTAGTGCAGAAAGTGGGGTTTTACTATCATTCAGGTACCTTTACTGATTATACTCCCGGTGCAAACACGACCACGGAAGGGCTTTCCGGACTTTACCTGGTGAGTGATCTTATGCTCTTGCAATGGCAAGAAAAGAAGAAGCTCAGCCTTTTTGCACAATACAACCTCACGGTTAAACAAAAGGCAAGTTTGCTCGACTATTACCTGGGGTTGGGAATGAAAATAGACAATCTCATAAACTCCAGTCGACCCAATGCTCTGGGAATGGCTGTTGCTCATGCCAAAGTAAATACAGAATATGGAAATTTGGCCGATGGGCTGGCCTCTGAAACAGTGCTTGAAATTAACTTTAAGCAAGAAGTTGACGACTGGCTCAGTCTTCAGCCCTACTTCCACTACATAGGCATGAACGAAATTCGCAGACCTATGAAAAACCCCGTTGTACTGGCACTCAGGGCCTATATTGAATTCTGAGCTAAATGTGATTCTGCAAACTCTCCATTTTAAATCCAATTCCCTATTTTTGACACGCAAAACGATCGAATATCATGTCACATAACCTACTTAAAGGAAAAAGAGGAATCATTTTCGGTGCGCTAGATGAGCGCTCTATCGCCTGGAAAGTGGCGCAAGTTGCCCATGCCGAAGGTGCTTCTTTTACATTGACCAACGCCCCAATTGCTCTGCGAATGGGAACAATTAATAAACTGGCTGAAGAGTGTAATGCCGAAATTATTCCGGCCGATGCTACTTCTGTAGAAGATTTGGAAAACTTGTTTACCAAATCTATGGAGGTTTTAGGCGGAAAAATAGATTTTGTTCTGCATTCCATTGGCATGAGCCCCAATGTGAGAAAAGGCAAAAACTATGGCGACCTAAACTACGACTGGCTAATGAAAACACTCGATGTTTCGGCTATCTCCTTCCATAAAGTAATGCAAACAGCCGAGAAGTTAGACGCCATGAATGAGTGGGGATCTATAATGGCACTCTCATACATTGCAGCACAGAGAACCTTCCCTGACTACTCTGATATGGCCCACGCCAAAGCCATGCTTGAGTCTATTGCCAGAAGCTATGGAGAACGATTTGCCCGACTTAAAAAAGTACGTGTAAATACCATTTCTCAATCGCCAACCATGACCACTGCCGGCACCGGTGTTGGAGGTTTTGATGTATTCTATGATTATGCCGACAAAATGTCTCCACTAGGCAATGCCAGTGCTGAAGATTGTGCCAAATACTGTGTAATGTATTTCTCAGACTTTACGCGAATGGTAACCATGCAAAACCTAATGCACGATGGAGGATTTTCTACCTCGGGCATTACAGATCGGTTGATCGAAGATTTGAAGAAAGACAACTAATACAAACAGGGGTCTTAGCAACTCGTGTGTCAATCATCGGGGCTTTAGTAATTCTTTTTACACAGGCCATTAGGGTGAGCACAGTAGTTGTTAAGCCCCCTTTTATACAACATGCTGGTTTTTCCCAACGCAAAAATTAACCTTGGTTTACAAATCACTGAGAAACTCAGCAACGGCTATCATGCCATCAATACTTCTTTTTACCCCATCCCGCTAAAAGACGCCCTGGAGTTTGTACCCGCTAAGAAGAAAACAAGCTTTCAGGCCAGCGGAAGCCACATTCCCCAAGATGGAAAGGACAATTTAGTGCTTAGAGCTTACAAGCTGTTAAAGAAGGATTTTCAGCTTCCGGAACTCGATATTCACCTGCATAAACACATTCCTATTGGAGCAGGTTTGGGAGGAGGCTCGGCAGATGCTGCCTTTATGCTCAAAGCCCTGAACCAACACTTTCAGCTGTTCTTAGATGATAGTTTACTGGAAGAATATGCAGGAGAGCTAGGATCCGATTGCCCTTTTTTTATCGGTAATCAAGCCGCAATGGCCACGGGCACCGGCACAGAGCTTTCTCCCCTGGCTCTTGATTTAAGTGGAATGTACCTGGTGCTGGTATATCCGGCCATTCACATAGCTACACAAAAGGCTTATGCAGGGGTGAGTCCCAAAGCATCCCCCACAGCACTTGAACCCCTTCTTTTAAGCAAAAACTTTGAACGGTGGCGGACAGAGCTGGTCAATGACTTTGAAGATTCGATTTTTAAAGATCATCCTCAACTCAAAACAATCAAAGACACACTCTATCAATCGGGGGCTCAATATGCGGCCATGAGTGGTTCAGGATCAAGTATTTTCGGGCTTTTCAATTCTAAACCGGAAGAAATTCGGGCCCTAAAAGACAAATTCTTTTATCAAACCATGTGCCTGTAGTAAGAAAGTTCGTTTCTTCATCCATGCGTTGGACCTTCCTTTTACTTCTTAGTGTACACTGGACGTTTGCTCAAAGCGTAGATATGGAACTAAGAATATTTGCAGAGGACAGTGAAAACGAAGTATCGATACTAGCCGATAACCAGGAGCTTTTCCCAATTTCAGTATCGCTTCAGTTGAGAGTGGTGAACGCCAAACTGCCCGAAGATATGGAGGAATTTTACGTAATTCCGCCAAAAACACGAGCCCTCAAACTCACCTCCATTACCAAACCACAAAATCAGACATGGTCTTATCAACTCAGTTACAACTATGCCATAGGCAACGCCAAGGCCGTGCATAACGATGACCATACCTACCGGTTGCCATTTCTCAAAGGCAAATCTTACCGTCTAAGCCAAGGCTATAACGGAGCAACAACCCATCGCGGCTCTAATGCATTGGACTTTACGATGCCTGAAGGCGATACCATAACGGCAGCCAGACCGGGTGTGGTGGTACGTATAAAAGAAGACTCTCGAAGAGGCTGCCCAAGTTCTGAATGTGCCGACTACTCAAATTATGTAACCCTTCTGCATGATGATGGAACCTTGGCAGACTACGTGCACCTGAAGTACAGAGGTGTTTTGGTTGCACTGGGAGATACAGTATTGGAAGGGCAGCCCATAGCTCTCGCAGGGGCTACCGGTTGGGCTTCAGGGTCTCATCTCCACTTTGTGGTATATACCACCGGTAAATCGCCATATATCACTATTCCTGTTCGCTTCGAAGTAGCAGAGGGCAAAGTGCAAAGCCTTCAAGAAGGCGAACTATATACCGCTTTTAAGCACCCATTTTAGGCTTGCTTTCAACGCTGAGCTGCCTGCGCCTTTGCATTCTTCTAATGACCGGATATGTCAAAACAGCTCCAAGAATCACGAGGGTACCGTAGTAGAAACCTGTGCTCATTTGCTCATCTTCCCCATAAATGAGCAGGGCCAGTACTATACCATACACAGGCTCCAAATTAATGGTTAGGTTAACCACGAAAGCCGAAATACGCTTCATAAGCTCCACTCCAACCGAAAAGGCATATACGGTACAAACCCCACTTAAAAGCAAGAGAAGTACCCAGTCTCTTGGCTCCGGCCATTGATACATTATTTCGCTGTGCAGTACAAAAGTTTTGTACACCGGAATGAACAATAACAGCCCTACTGCTGCCGAAAGCATTTCATAAAAGGTAATACCGTAGGGCGGATACTTTAGGGTGAATTTAGAATTGAGCACCGAAAAAACAGCTGCCAGAAATGCTGAAATAATGGCCAGAAGAAGGCCGTAGGCATGGGTGAATTCAAATTTAAAGATGAGGTATAAACCAAATATTACCACCAAGCCCAGGAATACCTGAAAAGGCTGAATGCGTTGTTTTTTGAATAACGGCTCTACCAAACTGGTCCAGAAAGTAGTAGTAGCCATTCCGGCCAGGCAAACTGACACTGTTGATACTCTGGCGGCTTCGAAAAAAGTAACCCAATGGGCAGCTACCACAAGACCGGTGAGAAACAAATGAAAAACCCCTCGGGGAGGGAATTTGAAGGTTTTGTCTTTGAATCGCATCACTACCGAAAGCACCAGTGCTGCTATTCCCGTTCGGTACAAAACCAAATCGGTTGAATCGATACTCATTTCATTGCCAAGTATGGCCGTAAACCCCCAGAGAAATACTATAAAGTGGAGTTTTAAAAAGTCTCTTAAAGAAGCCGATTCCATTATTTTGGGACAAAACGGTACAAAAGTACACCAATAATGGAGAAAATGATATTAGGAATCCAAACTGCCAGCAAGGGGTTGGTAGAACCTGCCTCAGCATTGCTTTTTGCGGCTATAAAGAGTATGATATAAATGAAGGCAATCATGAAGCCAAGCGCAATTTGAAAGCCTACACCTCCCCTTGTTTTGCGTGAAGAGAGAATAACTCCGATGAAGGTGAGAATGATAGCCGAGAAAGGCGACATATACCGAACATACTTCTCAATAACATATATGGGTATATTATCTGCCCCTTTCATTTTAAG
The DNA here is from genome assembly GCF_002296035.1 of Roseivirga sp. UBA838. Classification (NCBI taxonomy): domain Bacteria; kingdom Pseudomonadati; phylum Bacteroidota; class Cytophagia; order Cytophagales; family Roseivirgaceae; genus Roseivirga; species Roseivirga sp. UBA838. The sequence continues at coordinate 27,406 of NZ_DBHC01000052.1, read as the reverse complement.
GTCGGCAATGTATTGATCCAGTTCATTGAGGGTAAGCGTTTGTTCAAAACTGTTCAGGTTACCAAAATCACTGGGTTTCATGTTAATTTTCAGAAGCGTATCGTTGTTCTTTCCGTATTTATAGTCTTCGCCCATAGATAAAAATTTACGGAGAGTCCAATCTGAAGCCTCCCATCCTTGTTGCAAAGAATCCCACTTTACCTGCCTGGCAGTAAACTTCCACTCAACATCGGTTCCTTTTATTTCTTCCAACGTGAAGCGAAAAGCAATATCTCTACGCGAGTCGTATGAGGCAATGTAGGCATAAGTTGTGGGGCTCACCTTAAAGTGCACATCGCGTTCCGAAAAATTGAATTCCTGACCAAAATAAGCCTGTTCGAATGCGACCCTGAATTTATTGGCCTCGGGAATAACCCAACCGGTAAAAACGAAGCTGGTTATGGCAATAATCACTGACCCAAAAAAGAAGGGTCTCAGCATGCGCGGATAACTAACTCCACCACTCAGAATAGCGATAATCTCTGTATGACTGGCCAGTTTGGAGGTAACAAAAACCGTAGCAATAAAAACCGTTATAGGGGTAATAAGGTTCGCTATATAGGGCGCGTAGGTTAAGAAATACTCTATGATCAGGCGGGCGGGAACTTCGTTTTTAATGAAGTTTTCGTTGCGCTCAGAGAAGGTAATGATGAGTACAATAGAAACCAGTATACCGACCACAAACACAAAGGTGGTCAGAAACTTAACGAGAATATACCTATCGAGAATTCTCATCATAATCGTCTGGTCACCTTTTTCACCATTTGGTTTTTCCAATCAATAAACGTGCCTTTTCGTATTTCTTTTCTGGCTTCTTTTACCAGCCACAGGTAAAAGGTAAGGTTGTGAATGGATGCAATTTGCGCAGCCAAAATTTCTTTACTTACCACCAAGTGTCTTAAATATGCCTTGCTGTAAAAAGTGTCTACATAGCCACCAAGATTTGGGTCAATGGGGCTGTAGTCGTTCTTCCACTTTTCGTTCCTGATGTTAATAATTCCTTCTGAGGTAAACAGCATTCCGTTACGTGCATTACGGGTTGGCATTACACAGTCGAACATATCTACCCCCAGAGCTATACATTCCAGTATATTTTCTGGCGTACCCACCCCCATCAGGTATCGGGGTTTATCTTTTGGCAGAATATCACAAACCACTTCAGTTTGCTCATACATCATTTCATGAGGCTCCCCTACAGAAAGCCCTCCTATGGCATTACCTTCTCTCTCAAACGAGGCGATTGTTTCGGCCGACTTGATGCGTAAATCTTTGAAGGTGCTGCCCTGTACTATTGGAAAAAGGGTCTGCGAATATCCATATTTACCCTCGGTGGCATCAAACCTATCACAACAACGCTTTAGCCAACGGTGGGTCATTTCCATAGACTCACGGGCGTATCCATATTCACAGGGATAAGGAGTACACTCATCAAAAGCCATGATAATATCAGCCCCAATGGTTCGCTGAATATCCATCACATTTTCTGGGGTAAACACATGCTTAGACCCATCGATATGTGATTTAAAAGTTACACCCTCCTCTTTGATCTTTCGGGTTCCAGACAGTGAATACACCTGATACCCACCTGAGTCCGTAAGAATTGGCTTGTCCCAGCCGTTGAAACGATGCAGTCCCCCGGCTCCTTCAATTACATCCAGTCCGGGTCTCAAATAAAGGTGATAGGTGTTGCCCAAAATAATTTGAGCTTGTACATCATTGTGTAGTTCACGTTGATGTACGGCCTTTACGGTACCTGCGGTACCCACAGGCATAAAAATTGGGGTTTCTATGCTACCATTATCGGTAGTTACAACCCCTGCTCTTGCCTTCGACCCCTTATCTTCTGCTACTAGCTTAAACTCCATCGACTTGATTTGAAGCCACAAAAATAGCAGTATTGCTTAATTCTATTTTCTTTAGCGTTTATTCTTTCCTCATTGAGCCTCATTGATATTGCATTTTTAATCTGTATGGCTGTGCAAACTGGCTTTGTCCTTGCACTTGTTATTCCATTAATCAGGCATAGAGCCCCAAAAACGTTTGACAATCACCAGGGGGTATCGGTAATTATTGCCGCTCGAAATGAAGCTAAAAACCTGAATCAGTTACTCCAAAGGCTCAAAGAACAAGACCAGGAGTATCCGTATGAGGTAATTGTTGTAAATGATCGTTCTACAGACCAGTCAGCCTTACTACTGAACGAATGGCAAAAACAATGGAAGGCCCTGACCGTAGTGGATGTGGAGTCCTTACCTGCCGGTTGGACCGGAAAGAAATATGCATTGTTCTGTGGAGTACAAAAAGCCCGGTTTTCCAAACTACTGTTTACCGATGCGGATTGTCTGCCAGCCTCAGATCAATGGATTCAGCTTATGGGTAACGCTCTGGCGAATGATTATCAGGTTGTACTGGGGTACTCGCCTTATGCTAAAAGAAAGGGCTGGCTAAACCGGTTTATTCAGTATGAGACCCTTTGGGTAGCTATGCAGTATTTGGGCTTTGCCTTGTGGAAAAAACCTTACATGGGAGTGGGAAGAAACTGGGCGGTGACCCACCAACATTACGACCTTGATTTTCTAAAAAAGATTGGTCATTTAGAAGGTGGAGACGATGATTTAATGGTTGGCCACCTGAGCAAAACACACTCCATACAAATTCTTATTGAACCAGCTGCATTCACTGTAAGTACGCCAAAAGAGACGCTTAAATCATACTTGCATCAGAAAATCAGACATTTATCAGCCGGAAAGCACTATGATAAAAAAGACCAAACGCTTTTGGGAATTTTTACGTTATCTTGTGTGGTCGGATGGGGATTGTTTTTTTGGGCATTGGCTACCAGTTCACTCCCCTCATGGATATGGACGGCCTTTGGCGTCAGATGTCTGTTGAACTATGCAATCATCAGGCAATTGGGGCAAAAACTCAAAACAGAGATAGAAATTTGGTCGCTTCCTTTTTTAGATCTTTGTTATTGTTTTTATTATCCCTTAGTCGCCATAAAGGCATTGGCAACGAAGCAAGTTGAATGGAAGTAGGTAAGCAATTCTCAAAAAAGGCATTAGAAGATTTCAGGTTAATTGACGCAGCAGTTTCAGGGCTAGACGAACAGGCTTATGCTGATCTTATGAAACGGTATAAGAAACCGGTTTATCATATGATCCTTAAAATGGTTCGTAATGTCGATGATGCCGAAGACCTGACCATTGAAGCTTTTGCAAAGGCTTTCAAAAACCTTCATAAGTTTAAAAAAGACTTTACTTTCTCTACCTGGCTGTTCCGTATAGCCACTAACAATACCATTGACTTTATTCGCAAAAAGCGGCTTGACACCATGAGCCTTAACACATCGTTTACCGATGACAACGGAGAGGCTGTAACCATTGATGTTCAGGATAAAAATCTGAACCCACAAGATGAAACCATAAAGGCTCAAAAAATTGAGCTGGTCCATATGTTTGTAGACAAACTACCTGCAAAATATCAGCGGTTAGTAAAACTACGCTACTTCGATGAACTGAGCTACGATGAAATTGCTCAGGAACTGGGAGCACCATTGGGTACTGTAAAAGCTCAACTACACCGTGCCAGAGAGCTCATGTACGATTTGGTGAAAAATAAGAAGGAGCACATCTAATCGCACCAACGGTCATTGCATCTTCCTCTGCCCTTTAAATTGGAAGAATGGAGCTAGTCAATGTGTATTCCATATATCTTTGCAGCATGAAGAATCTGCTTCAGTACTTTCCCAACCTGAACCAAGAGCAAAAAGAACGGTTCGAACGTCTGCCGGGTCTATATGCCGAATGGAATGATAAAATCAACGTAGTCTCCAGAAAAGACATTGAGAACCTCATGGAGCGACATGTGATTCACTCATTGGGTATAGCCAAGGTATTGAACTTCAGGCCGGGAACGCGGATTCTTGACGTAGGCACAGGAGGTGGCTTTCCCGGTATTCCGCTGGCCATACTTTTCCCCGAGTGCCAATTTCTTTTGGTAGACTCCATTGGCAAGAAAATCAAAGTGGTTAACGAAGTAGCCCATGCCCTGGGCCTTGAAAATGTCAAAGGTCAGCACGTAAGGGCTGAGCAAGTGGAGGGCCAGTTCCATTTTATTGTGAGCCGTGCGGTCACACGTCTGGGCAATTTTTATCCCTGGGTGAAAGACAAGTTTATGAAGCAGTCTAACCACTCCCTCAAAAACGGTATCCTGTACCTAAAAGGTGGCGAGTTGGATGAAGAACTAAAGGAGTCTAAGTTGAAGCGTATAAAAACATATGCACTTTCAGAGCACTTTAAAGAAGAGTTCTTCGAGACCAAGAAAGTGGTCTATATACCGGCTCAGTAGTCTTCTTCTGCCCTTTTTTTGGCCGTTAGTACCAAAATGCAATAGACTCCCAGTAGGGTACCAATAGGAATATTGATAAGGCTTATTATGCCATATACCAAAGCCGGAACTTCGGCCCACTTGCGTTGATTAACAAGCCCTATCCCAATAATAATTCGAGGAATGAAGAAAATAAGGGCTATCCCCCAAAGTAAGGAGCTGATGAAATCGAAAATCCATGCAGCTTCCGGAGGCATATCTCCATCTTGCGCAGCCATTCGAATGATAAAATCCATAAACTGATCGTAAAACAGAATACTCAGAAGACCAAAAGCACTGAAGATAATGAAAATGATACCAATGACTTTTTTGTGAACAGGATCGGTGAGATTCATGGCTTTTTCTTTTCAATTTAAATATTGTAGGCAGCAATTACCAATAGGTGTCAATCCGATAAGTATGGCAGACCTTTGTAAACCAATGCTTTCGTTCTAATGCCCACCATCTGAAAGCTTCTTACTCAAAGCGAAGCGACTCAATAGGATCCATAGCGGCAGCTCGCTTGGCAGGAACGTAACCGGAAATAACTCCTACTACAACACAAATAATCAGACCTACGGTAATCCACAGCCACGGAATAATAAATGCTCCTCCTAATAACTTGGCCAGAATGTTCCCTACAATAATGCCGAGAACAGCTCCTGCAATACCGCCCATTTGGCAAATTACTACCGACTCAATAAGAAACTGTTGCAGTATGCGCTTTGGAGTAGCTCCAAGAGCCTTTCTAATCCCTATTTCACGGGTTCTCTCGGTTACCGAAACCATCATAATATTCATTAGGCCAATAGCCGCTCCTAACAGGGTTACAGCACCTATACCAAATCCGGCCATTCGCATGCCATTGGTAATGTTATCAAGGGCTTCTGTAACCGAGTCGCTCCTTTCTACTTCGAAAGAGTCTTCTTCTCCTATTCTATCGCCCCTAATCTGACGCATTAAACCGGTGGCTTCACCCATGGCATACTCAATATCTTCAGGGTTCTGGATCATGGTAGTAATATTGAAGCGCATAGAGCCTCTTCTATCCAGTCGTTTGGCATTCTGTAGCGGAATGATAATGTTTCTATCTTCTTCTGTATCGCCACCAAAACCTCCTTTTTCTTCCAAAATTCCGATTACCCGGTAATTGTTGCCGTAAAACTTCACTTGTTGGTTGAGCGGGTCTTCATTGGCTTCGAAAAGGGCCTTTACTACTTCCGTACCCAAAATGCACACGTAGTTTCCATATTGAATTTCCAACGAAGAGAAATTTCTACCGCGCTCAATATTAATACCCTTTATAGCTATGTAGTTTTCATCGCCTCCCGTAACCGAAATATTTGGGTTGGTGGTTTTGCTACCATACTTTATTTCCGCAATACCACTCACACGGGTATAAACTGTAGTGGTAGAAGGAAACTCAAAAGTTTCTTTGAAGCGGTTGGCCTCCGTAAAGCGAATGGGCTCATAAGACTTCTCCTTTCTACCATTCTGGTTTCTTCGGCCGGAAAAACGAGAATTAATATCGAAACTATTAGCTCCCAGGTTGGATAAGCTGGCATCAATTTCACTTTTAATGCCATCTACAGCCGTGAGCATACCTACCAGAGAAGTAATACCAATGGCAATGATGAGTCCGGTAAGGACAGTTCGGAGAATGTTGGCTTTTATGGAGCTAATGCCTTCGGAGATGTTTTGTCTTAAATTCATGCGTAATACTTGAGTCTAACCTCGTTATAAATGTAATTGACCACTGGTCAAGTTTTAGCAACTAATACGTAAATTGAACGATTCCACAGCTAAACGGTTTAATATCTTGTTCGCTATGAAGAAACTAGTTTTCACCTTTCTCTTCTGCCTTTTTACAATCACTGGTTTTGCCAATAAGATATTGGTTCCTATGGACGAAAGCCAGACCAACCACCTCAAAGCTTATGGAATTGCCTATTGGGTTTTAAGTCAAGACGAACCAATTGACTGGATGTTAAATTACAGGGGAGGAAGTTTTTTACTGCCCGCCCGAACGGGCATTGAAAATGAACTGGTGGTAAGGGGAGTGAGCTATCAGGTAATTTCTGATGCCGATGCCCTCAAGCTGGAGCAACTCCTCTCCTCTCCTTCGAGCAACATGGATATGATGCGGCTGGAGAAGGTGCCCAAAATTGCCGTTTACTCACCCAAAAGCAAAATGCCCTGGGACGATGCCGTAACACTGGCCCTGACCTATGCAGAAATTCCTTACGATGTGGTTTATGATGATGAACTCATGAACGATGAACTAACCTCATACGATTGGTTACACTTACACCATGAAGATTTTACGGGTCAGTACGGAAAGTTCTATGCCACCTTTAAAAACTACTCGTGGTATATTCAGCAGCAGAAAGACTATGAAGCTTCGGCCAAAAAACATGGCTTTGCAAAAGTTTCTCAACTCAAATTGGCCATTGCTCAAAAAATCAGGGCATTTGTGGCCGGGGGGGGCTTTCTGTTTGCCATGTGCTCGGCCACCGACTCTTTCGACATTGCCCTGGCAGCCAATGGAGTAGACTTTATAGAGTCTATGTACGATGGCGACCCTGCCGAGCCGGGGGCAGAACGAAGGTTTGACTTTACACAAACGCTGGCCTTCGAAAACTTTAAGCTCAAAACCAATCCACTGGAGTATGAATTTTCCGATATAGACAACACGGATGCCCGCAGACAACGCTCGCTCAACGAGGGCAATGATTACTTTAAGCTCTTTCAGTTTTCAGCCAAGTGGGATCCGGTGCCAACTATGCTCACACAAAACCATACCAATCTCATTAAAGGGTTTTACGGGCAAACCACGTCATTTAAGAAACGGGTAGTAAAACCAGATGTGGTAGTAATGGGCGAAACAATTGCAGCCAATGAAGACAAATACATTCACGGCATCTATGGCAAGGGATTCTGGACTTTTTACGGAGGACACGACCCGGAAGATTATCAGCATCGGGTAGGTGAAGAACCGACCGATCTTAACCTTTTCCCTAATTCGCCCGGCTACAGGCTTATTCTAAACAATATTCTATTTCCGGCTGCTAAAAAGAAAAAACGGAAGACCTAGTACAAAGTCGCCCCCCGAAACGGAAGCTTTAATTATCATCATCTTCATTCAAGATACCTTCATCGTTATTCTTCCGATCGCGCTTGCGCTCTTTTTTAGGCGGCTTTTCTTCACTCTTATTCCCTTTCTTTTTGAACAGCCCTAAAATTCCCTTTTTGGAGGTTGTATCGGTAGCAAGGGTGTCGGGCTGTTGAGCTTTTAACAAACTACTGTCTATGGGTGCTGGGGGCTCGGGCAGTTCCAGAAAGTAATCTTTGTAACGCTTGTCGTACTCATCTTGCTCCACATTGAACCCTCCTCTCAGCAGCGGGGCATGTTGTGCCTGTATAGCCGGAGGTAGCGCATTATACTCCTGCATTAAACGATCGTAAGCCGCAGTATCTCCACGATTGACAGTTGCTCGCACCAGACTATCGTAGGCGGCACTGTTAAAGTGAACCAGCTCGGTCTCCAACTGGTCGAGTTTATAGAACGGTCGCTTTTTGGTAATACGGTCGAACAGATAAGGGTTTTCAAGAACAGGTTTTTCCCGACCGGAAAAAATCTTCACCCACAGTTTTTCTTTCACCCGGTTTTCATAGGTAAAACCGGCCTTTTCTAAAGAATGCACCCTGCCGGTCTGTATTCTAAACCCTTTACCTTCCGTACCTTTGATAAACTTTTCCATCATGCTATCACCTTCTGCTTTGTACTTAAATCCGTAAGGACGCTTGGGCACGGTATCACCATCCACTACAGTAAACAGAGAGTAAAGATCGCGCTGGTGATCTTCATCCAGCACAAAGGAAGAATGGTAAGCAGGGCATATCATTTGTATCCCGCAAGAAGATAGCAGGCACAGTACCATAAGGCATATGACAGGTGTTTTAGTCATTCGTGGTCTCCCAGTTGGCCGCCAATTTAAAAAGTTTTACATAAAGAGGTTCCCCAAAAACCCTTTATCACACAGTCTTACAGTCGTTTAAAAAGCATTTAAATCAAAAAGAGAGAATAGCAGTTATTCTATTAAGTTTGATCTAATGAAGCAGTTCGATTATATAATAGCCGGAGGTGGGGCAGCCGGATTAACCCTGGCTTATCTGCTGACGGGTTTCGAAGATAAGCAAAAAAGCATACTTATAATCGAAAAAGACTCAAAAAGCACCAACGACCGCACCTGGTGCTTTTGGCAAAAAGGCCAAAACCTGCTGGAGCAACTGGTGTTCAAAACATGGGCAAACGCCAGAGTAGCTACCTCAAAGTGGCATAAAACCTATGCTCTCGCTCCATATTCCTATAAGATGATTCGGGCAATAGACTTCTATGCCTTCATGAAAGAAAACCTAAATGTGCCGCAAGTAGTCTGGGTACAGGAAACGGTGGAACAAATAAGCCCAAACGGAGTGGTTAAAACTGACTCTTCTGAGTATAAAGGACGATTGGTTTTTTCCAGCATTTTCAACCTTAACACGCTCCAAAAAGAAGCCTCCACTACTCTTTTACAGCACTTTAAAGGGTGGGTAATTGAAACTGCATCAGACAGTTTTTTGCCGGACACAGCCACCTACATGGATTTTTCGGTAGACCAACAAGGCGATTGTCGCTTTGGCTACGTGCTGCCTTTCAGCAGCAAAAGGGCTCTTGTTGAATATACCCTATTTAGCCCTGCAATGCTTTCTGATACAGAATATACACTGGGTTTGAAGAGCTACATTAAACAATTAGGTATTGAAGGTTACACCATTGCTGAGGAAGAGTTTGGTGTAATTCCAATGACGGATCATCGCTTCGTGATCAAACAAAGTGAAAACGTCTATAACATTGGCATTAACGGAGGCTTTGCCAAGGCCTCTACGGGCTACACATTTCTGCGCGGACAGCAAATACTCCAAGCCATGGTAGAAAACCTGAAAAAGGGAAAAGCACCCGACAGCCATCTACCCTACCAAACCTCCCGATTCAAAGCCTATGATGCCACTCTATTGAGGGTTTTAGCCGAAGGAAAATATACCGGTGAAGAAATTTTCGGATCTCTTTTCAGAAAAAATGGACTGCACACAATGTTTAGATTTCTCGATGAAGAGACGGGGCTTTTAGAAGAATTGAAAATTATGGCCTCCACCCCATTATTGAATTTTGGGAAGAACTTTTTAAAACAATATGTTGACTAAGACGTATAAACAGAACCCCGTATACGTCTATCTTCACAGATCTTCGAAGAAATTTTCTTCTTAACATATCAAAGAATAATATTTACATATATTGATTTATATGATTTTATATGTAAATTAACATGTAATTACATTAATCCATTAAAGTTTTTAGGCGTAAGAATTGTCTATGTTTAGTTCTTTGGGCACATCTGATTCTCGTGAGTCAAAAGCAAAGCTGGTACTTAATATAAACACCACGCTGAGCTTGGCTCATGACAAGTCTTTTGCCGATGTCTTGCACGACATCGCCCAAGAGATAAGAACATCGATTGGAGCTCATCAATCAGCGGTAAGCTTTATACCAGACGGAGATTTTCAGCGGGCAGTCCATACCCATAGCTTCTCGAGTAAGTACGAAAAATATAATTCCTATGACGTAATGCCCACTGGCAAGGGGATCTGGCGCTTGGTTATTGACCAAAGGAAGTCGGTGAGATTTACGGAAGAAGAACTCTACAGCCACCCTATGTTCAAACGCTTTAGCGAACTTAAAGATGCCCGTGGACTTGAGCATCCTCCTATGCCTGGCTGGCTGGCATCACCTGTAAAACGACCCAATGGTGAAGTTGTGGGTGTTTTACAACTTAGCGACCGATTCGAAGGTGATTTTGACGAGCATGACCAGGAGTATCTGGAAGGCATGGCCAAGCTAACCAGCATTATATTTGAACTTCAGTACGTTAATCACGATTTAGCCGAAAAAACCAAGCAGGCCGAATTGGCCGAACGTAAGCTGAGAAGGGCCGTTTCTTCACTCCAAAGACAAAATCAGGAAATAGAGCAATTTGTTTACGTAGCCTCTCACGATCTGCAAGAACCCTTACGCACCATTATAGACCTCTCAGAAAAGCTGAAAAAGGACTATGCCGATACACTTGACGCCAAAGGAAACAAGCTGCTTTCATTTGTCTCCGATTCATCTAACCGCATGCGCAACCTGGTAAAAGGCCTGTTAGAGTATGGCAGGATTGGAAAAAACAAACAACTGAAATCGGTTGACTGTATTAAGCTGGTAAAGGCCGTAAAGAAAGACATGAAAACCTCTATTGAGGAAGTAGACGGAGAGCTTATTATTAACGACTTGCCTATAATCAACGCCTACGAAACAGAGCTAAGAGTACTTTTTCAAAACCTAATAGCCAATGCCATAAAATTCAGAAGAAAAGACGTTCCACCCCGTGTGGTCGTTTCGGCCAAACCCAACAATGGCTGGACTTTCTCTATAGAAGACAATGGCATAGGTATTGACAAACAGTATCAGGATCAGATTTTTGTCATTTTTCAACGTCTGTACAACCAAAGTGAATATCCGGGTACCGGTATCGGCCTGTCGCATTGCAAAAAGATAGTGGAGTTGCACGGTGGTAATATCTGGGTAGAATCGACCCCAAATGAAGGATCTACCTTCTTTTTTAACATTCCTAATTTATAGTCTATGGAAAAGAAGCTAAAATGCATTCTGTTGGTTGACGATGATGCTGCCACCAATTTTCTGAACTCAATGGTTGTTGAAGAGGCCGAATGTTGCGAACGCTGTGTGGTAGCTAAAAGCGGCATGGAAGCTCTGGAGTTCTTGAAGTCATCGGAAAACGGAGAATATCCGCAGCCCGATCTAATTTTTTTAGATATAAACATGCCCGGCATGAACGGCTGGCAGTTTTTGGAGCACTACGAAAAGCTACACATTGACCAAAAGGCCAAAGTGGTTATTGTAATGCTCACCACATCGCTCAACCCCGATGATCTTGAAAAATCCAAAAGCACCAAAGTAGAGGGCTTTATTCACAAACCTCTTACAGAAGAAATACTCAAAAAAATTATCGATAAGAACTTCTAATACTTAATTGCCCACTACTCCCCTTAGCACACTCACTTTTGGGTTTGTGGGGTTACCAGACATCCTTCTCAGCAGCACTATCTGACCGGTATGGTATATGGCATCGGCAATCGGGCCATTAATCAAGTACCAAAAGGGCAGTCCATTCACTTCTACCTTTTGCAGTGAAACATTATCCATTCGCTGCAACTTATCAGATATAGCCTTGATCAGGTGAAGGGTTTGGGCACGAAGCTCTTCATAGGTGTCGGCTGCCTTGGGTGCTTCAAAGGTTTTATCTAAAGAGGTCATTGTAAAGACAGAAAGGCCATAAATATGCTGAATAGTCTGCATTACATTTCGCCCCTCTCCTTCAGGCCCAAAGACAAGGTCTTCTGGCCTTAGCGACTCAGAGGCCCAATAAAACCTAAACCCCAGACCATCGACCATTCGTGCCATTGCCTGCTGGGCATAAAGCCCTTCCGGCACATCAGGGATAGACCTGTAAGGTAAATCCTGAGCACTGAGGGTAGTAAAAAAAAGAAAGAATAGGGAAGTGTACAGTGCTTTCATGGCCAATAGCAGATGGTTTGTTTAACGATAAAGAATGGTTTACTTTCAAAAATAACTGATATACTGAACACCGTTGAGAATTAATCGATTGTTTTCCAATTTTCGTCATCAGGTTTTCTGGCCTCCCTTTCTCCTCCTTCTCGCAGCTCTTGTCTATAGTCTTGCAGATGCGGAGGGTTTTCTTGAAACTACCAGCCGCATCAATGACCTCATCATTTCTCGTTTCGGATGGCTGTTCAGCCTAACCACCGGTCTTATGCTACTCTGTTGCCTCGTAATATGCTTTCACCCCCTGGGAAAGCAAAAAATTGGTGGTGAGCATGCGGAACCCTTTCTCAGCAAGTGGCGCTGGTTCTCTATTGTATTGTGTACCACCATTGCCACGGGCATCATATTCTGGGGAACTGCCGAACCTCTGTTTCATTTTTCTTCTCCTCCTGCTTTCTCTGAAACTCCAGCCTTGAGCGAAAAAGCCGCTCAGGAGGCTCTAAGTTACATGTACCTGCACTGGACGTTTACTCCCTATGCCATTTATTGTATTCCGGCCCTGATGTTCGCGATTGCATTCTATAACCGAAAACGAAGCTTCAGCCTGGAGTCTACACTCTTCCCCTGGCAAAAGGCTACTCCAAAGGGGAAGTTGGGAGTGCTAATAGACGGCATTTGTCTTTATGCACTGGTTGCTGGAATGGCGGCCTCTTTGGGAGCCGGTATACTAACCCTTAGTGGTGGAATTCATAACCTCATGGGTTATCAAAGTCCCTGGTTGTTGCTGTTCATTGCCCTTCTCATAGTGGGATGCTTTACTCTTTCGGCTATATCGGGTTTAATGAAAGGTATTCGGGTGCTTTCGGACATCAATGCCCGCATATTTCTTATTCTGGCTCTGTTCTTACTTTTCTTTGGCCCCACTAAAAGCATTCTATCGCAATGGGGCCAGGCTCTGGTCATTTACTTTAAATCGCTGCCTGAAATGACAGTGGTTAGTGTGCTTTACCCGAATGACGACTGGCCTAAAAGCTGGACAACCTTTAACTGGGCCAACTGGATGGCCTGGGCACCTATTACAGCCCTGTTTTTAGGGCGGCTTGCCAAAGGTTATACCATTCGCCAGTTTATGCTTTTCAACTGGGTGCTACCTTCTCTTTTCGGAATGCTCTGGATGAGTATTTTTAGTGGTATTGCCCTCCATTTTCAGCTAAGTAAAAAGGCCGATCTTCTTGGCTTGCTCACCTCATTGGGGCCCGAATCGGTAATTTATGGTATTTTCGATGCTTTACCCTGGTCTGACCTGCTGGCCTTGATATTTCTTTTCACAGCTTTTCTTTCATATGTAACGGCTGCCGATTCCAACACCGAGGCCATGGGTGGTATTAGTTCGACCGGTATTTCGCCTCAGGCGCCTTCTGCCCCGGTTTTTATTAAAATTGTTTGGGGCACTACCATAGGTCTTGTAGCCTATATTATGGTGAGTATGGCCGGAATTGAGGGTATAAAAATGCTTTCTAACCTGGGTGGTTTACCTGCTCTCTTCTTATTGCTCGCCATTACGCTGGGTTGCATTTTCTGGCTGTTGAAACATAAAAAGAAATAAAAAACCTCAACCACCGGTAAGGGCTGTTGAGGTTGTTCCGCTGGCAGGCAGCAGGGTCTCTTAAAGATCTCTCTTTACCACCAGTCGTATAGTAGCCCAGTAAAACAAACCGCCATACCCTAATACAAGCAGTAGTTCGGGCAGGGCAACCCAGTCTTGTATTTCCATAAATACGTACTTGGGAAAAGGATTATGTATGAGCGCATTGATTGACTTTATGGGCAGCAAATATTCGATCCATTCAATCTTCTTTACCTGGCTGTAAATGTAGAACCCGTTTTCTACCGCAAGTATCCAGAAAACCAACAGTCCCATGGCAATAATCGACTTCTTAATTAGCACCCCTATGAGCAAAGTAAAGAGCAGGAAGGAGAATAGCTGAATAAAAAAGGCCAACAGAAAAAAGCTGTCTTCAAAAATAAGCATAAAAGAAATCTCGGTAGAATACATTAATCCCGTAATTAAGCCCAGTACGAAGAGGGTTACTGTAGAAGCGGCTGCCAAAAAACCGGCCATAATAATCTTGGACAGAATAAACTCATGCTTGCTAAGTCCATCGATTACATTTTGGCGTATGGTTCGGTACGAAAACTCATTGGTAATAGAAAATACAAGGCTAAAACCTAAAAGTAATTTAAACCAAATGGCCACGCTGGTAAGGTTTTGCCAAATGTCGGGGAATTCATAAAAAGGAATTATGGTGGGATCAATTCCGTCCAGATCAAAATCTTCAAACTTAGACTTCATCCACCGTAAAAACGGCATTACGCCCATGGCTATGATTACCATAGCTACCATATACATGATGGAAAGCAAACGAAACGCCCGGCTCGGCCAAACCTTTTTAAGCTCAATTTTTAATAGTCGTATCATTGTTTGCCTCCTTCCTGGTCTTTTAGAATTTCTAAGAACTGTTTTTCCAGACTTTTAGTCTTTACAATTAGGTGCTTTGCCGTAATACCGTGGTCGAAAAGGTATTTGTTTACATCGGCTGCACTGTAGCCATCATGCATGGTAAGAATGTATTTATCTAACTCCCTTTTCATTTCGAGGTGTAAATTGCAGGCTCCAAGTACTTCTTCCAGTCGCTCATCATCGGCCTTTACTTCTACACTCAGGTTTCCTTTGCCCACATCTTCTACCAAACCATTGTATATGAGTTTGCCTCGTTGCAGCACACAAAAGTGAGTACATACCTTCTGCACCTCATCTAGCAAATGACTGGCAATGATGATGGTTTTACCACTATTGGCAATGGATATAATCAGGTCTCTGATTTCGGCAATACCCTGTGGATCTAGCCCATTGGTTGGTTCGTCCAAAATCATTACCTCAGGATCGCACAACAAAGCAGAAGCAATAGAAAGTCTTTGCTTCATACCCAAAGAATAGGTTTTAAACTTTGAGTTTTTGCGTTCTTCCAGCCCTACCTGAAGCAATACCTCGTCTACCCTTTCATAGGGTACTTGTTTGATATCGCAAACAATCATGAGGTTTTGCCTACCGGTAAGGTAAGGGTAGAAAATGGGGTGCTCCAGTATGGCGCCAATGCGCTTACGGGTAGCAGGTCCACTTTTCTTTCCAAACCACTCAAATTGCCCGGCTGTGGGGTTAATTACATCCAGAATCATTCCGAGTGTAGTGGTTTTTCCACTTCCGTTGGGGCCTAATATGCCAAATACATTGCCCTTCTTTACCTCCAGGTTGAGGCCATCAAGGGCTTTTATCTTCCCATAGTGCTTGGAAAGACCTTTTATTGATAATACTGTGTCCAAATCGTGAATTTTAGGTTGACCTTACTTAATTGCTTCTGACAGATTGAGGCTATTGGAGCTATTATTGATGAGGTTAGAGAGCTTCATGATCTTATTGACATTAGGATAGCCCTCAATATCTATAATGCTATATCCGGTTTCCATTCGCACAATCACCACAAAGCCTTGCGGACGGCTTCTGCCCTCTTTCATGAAAACACTCATTTGATTACCTTCAACCCTGCCGGACATGAGCTCCTCATAGCCTTCTGATCGCACATCTTCTGTCAGCTTTTCAAACAATTGTCTGTCTTGCTGAGACGTCCAATCTTCGTATAAAAAGAATTTGATTTTTTCTATTCCATCAATCATTTCGGCCAACTGTGGCATTTCTGAAAACTCTTCAGCATCGAACTGACCTTGCAGACTTTGCTGCATTCGAGCATACATTTTTAATGTACTCTTATAAAAGAAGAGCGATGTGGTGGGTTTATGGTCTTTTCGAAACCGCTCTATATGCTTGCTTTGCGCTGTGGCAAAACTTACCATACATAGGCATAGACCAAGGGTTAAGATTTTTTTCATGTGTAATCGTTTTGTGTTGTCTGCACACATGAAATTTGCTAAAACCGCAAAAGTGTAGTTCCGAAACAGGGCTCCGGAGGGTGGTTTCAGCTCATTTCATACATCCAAATAGTGAGCTTTTGACTTAAAAAATTGGGACGGAGCCAATCGTAAAGCTCCGCCACAATTCGGGTATAATTTAGTTTCCTTTGCGCTGATCCAGGAATTCAAGTTCCTCAAAACCATCCATTCCTATTTTCTTGGACAGCTTATATAGGGCGTTCAAATCGATTCCGTCTCCAACAATGCTTAGCAAGCCAAACTCGTTTTTGCCACCCATTACCATAAATAACTCATCGATTTTATTGTTGCTTTCTTTGATAAGGAAACGGATGTCTTTGTCATCTTCTCTTACCGACATGAGCTCCTCAAAACCTTTACCTTCTACTAGTTTAATGGCTTCGGCATACATTTTTCTTCCGTCTACATTCTTATCTTTCCCCAGCACCTGCACGCGCTTAATTTTGCCGAGCGACTCTTCCATCATTTTTTGCTCTTCAGCGTTATCCATTTCCAGACGACTAATCATCTGAAACATTTTACCGCTAAAGTTTACGTGCATAAAGGAAGTATCAGAAACGTACTTGCTAAAGTACTTCGATATCGCATCAGTCTGTGCCTTTGCTCCTACAGCAAACACAGCCATAACCATTGTTAATACTAACTTTTTCATATTCATTCTAA
This sequence comes from Roseivirga sp. UBA838, assembly GCF_002296035.1. Lineage (NCBI taxonomy): Bacteria > Pseudomonadati > Bacteroidota > Cytophagia > Cytophagales > Roseivirgaceae > Roseivirga > Roseivirga sp. UBA838. Next base: position 10,668 of record NZ_DBHC01000052.1, on the reverse strand, counting down.
CTTAATTTTCAACATTCATTTCACTTAACATTTCCAGGCCTTCAGAGGCTTCACTCATTTTGGCAAAGTCTTTCAGCTCGGAGGGTACCTTGCTTAGGTTGTTGAGCTCCGATACGGTTTGTTGCCCCTTGTTCAGGTAACGCGAAACAATCAGTAACTGCTTTTTCAACTCGGCATAGGCTACTTCAGGGTTGTCAAAAGTATCTTCTACCACCACTTCTTTTTGTTGTTGCTGATAGAGCATTCCTGAAACAAGAAGCACTACCACTGCGGCCGCAATTTTGTAGTACTGCTTAAAATAGTCGGTCCATTGCACTTGCCTGGTTCCGGCCGTTTCACGAGAGTCAATCTCAGCAAGAAGGGCCTGATCGAACGAATCGTCCAGTTCTGCTTCTTTGGCTTGTTTAAAGTGGGCGAATAATGCTTTTTCTTCTTCCCAATCGGTTTCGTTGGTGGCAGAAAGCAACTCTCTTTTCAGTTGTTCTTCTTCCTGAAGACTTGTATCTGCCTCCCAATATTTTTTTATTAGTTCTGATGTCTTAAAGTCCATAAGCATCTACTTTTATTAAGCTCTCTTTTAATTTTCTTCGCGCTCTGAACAAATTGGTTTTTACCAGATTGATGTCTATGCCCAACATTTCGGCAATCTCCTTATAGGCATACCCTTCTATATCTCTCAGGTGCATTACTTCTCTTTGCCTGTCCGGAAGATTTTCAATCAGTTCCATAATTCGTTGCATCAAATCGCCTCTTTCTGTGACCACAAAGGGTGTATCTCTCTCCTTTCGGGTATCGAATTCCACCTCAAAAAGGTCGGTCTTCTTTACGTGCTTGCTTCGGAGTTTGTCGAGCGACTTGTTGCGCGTAATTTGCATGCACCAGGCTTCTATGTTTTGAATTTGCCCCAGCTCTTCCCGCTTTTCCCAAACCTTTATAAGGCTCTCCTGCACTACGTCTTTCGCCAGTTCCTCATCTCTTACAATGTGGAGCGAAAAGCGGTAGAGTTTATTCTTAAGAGGTAAAATCTCTGCTTTGAAGCGCGATACATCCATAATCAAAAGTGAGACGCCATGTGATGTACCGATGTTAACACAGGCATGAAAAAAAAATATTGGATATCTGAATATACGGCCAAATCGGGCTATCGGCAAACTTGCTGACGCAGGTCTTCAACCTCGGGTAAAGTGGTGGTTTCACGAGATAAAATCTCACAAGCCTCTTCTCCACGGTTCAGACTTTGCAGCGTTTGGGCCCAATAGAAATGAAGCAAGGGTACTTCATTGTCCATTTTAGCGGCTAATTCAAAGTTACGAATGGCATCTTCGTATCGCTTATTTAAGTGAAAGTAGTAACCTCTGTTTCTGTAAGCCCATGCGTTGTTTGGCGCACCAATTATTGCTCTGCGCAAATCTTCTTCTGCTGCACTTATACGGTTCATCTGAAGGTATAGATACCCTCTGTTGTTCAAGTAATACGCATTGCCCGGATCCATTCTTAGAGCTATGTTAAACCAGTTGAGTGCATTACTATACTCCTTCTTTTCCATGGCTATGAGACCTCGGGTGTTATAGATATTGGGTTCCGATGCGTCAATAGACTCGGCTCTGTTCAACAACTGCTCTGCCTGCTCAAATTCCTGAAGCATATAATAACTGTTGGCCTGGTTCACCATGGCTTCTGCATCGTTCGGTTGCATTGTGAGGGCCTTTTCGAATGCATCGATTGCCTCAGCATAGGCCTTATCTTCGTGCAGCGCAATGCCTTTGGTGAAATAGACAAATGAGGAGTCTGGATAAATGCGTTGTAGCCTGTTTAGGTCTTCTATGGCCTTGCTGTGCCGGTGGTCGGCCAGGTAGGCGTTGGCCCTGTTGCGAATGGCATCGGCATAGTGTTCATCTATCTGTACCAACGCATAGCTGTAATCATTAATAGCCTCCGCATAGCGACCATCTTTGTAATAGGCCACACCACGGTTATTATAGGCTTCTTTCATAGAAGGTGCCAGAGCAATGGCTTCTGTATAATAACGTACGGCTTCGTTGTACTGCCCCTGATTCAAGGCTTCGTTTCCTTTAATGAAAAACCTACCCGCCTTGTCTTGATCAGAGTCGCAAGCCACTAATAGACTCACTAGTACAATTAACTGAAATACTTTCTTCATGCCTTTGGAGGGGCAAATTACACCTTAGCTCCTGCTCAAACAATGTAAAGTTGAATAAAACTGTTTGGTGTAGGCGAACAAAACATAGCGGTTTGTGCATTCCGTGTCTTAGACGCAAAACCCTGCAATTAGCAGAGTTTCTATTCACACAGTATAATTTAAATTATCCTCTAAAAAATAAAACTTTGGCCTTATTTTTGAGACAAATGCGCCAAACTACTGCTATGAAAAACTTACTGATTCTACCCGTTCTGCTTGTTGCATTATCCGCTTCTCTTGTTGCCCAACAACAAAAACTTCAACTTACGGTCACTCATTCAGATACTTCTATAACTGATCAAAAGAAGAAACCTCTTATTGAAATACATTTAGGAAACGAAAAACTTCTGCTCTCTCCATTGGCCCGGCTAGACCAAATTGATCAGGAGGCCATAAAGAGCATAACCGTATTGAAGGGACAATCGGCCACGGCTCTGTACGGAAATGCAGCAAAGAATGGGCTCATTCAAATATGGTTGAAAGACAGCCCTGAAACACGAGCTTATTTTAACGTTGAAAAAGGAAGGCGCTCCCATCTACTGGAAGTAGATCCTGTTTTAGGCAATGCCTCTGAATCCCAAAGTATTACGAATCAAAGCGAGGCCAAAGTGCAAGTAAGAAGCCACATAGAAAACCCAGCCATGGAAGATGTTGCTTTTTTGGTGCGATATGGCAATGAAAGTTATTTACTGACATCCAACGACAACATAGACTCCATTGGCCCGGAAAACATTCAAACTATTGAGGTAATCAAACAAAAACAAGTACTCGAAATTTATGATCTGGAAAATAAAAAAGGCCTTATCATTATTAAGCTAAAGAAAGGAAAAGACAGTAAAAACATTTTTAAAGCCTTAAAAGGCAACAACTAGCCGCAACCTAATTTTCTGGGGCTTTATTGACAACCACCGGTCCAAGGCCCTGTTCATCAAGAAAATAATTCGAATCGTTTTTCTATTTTGGAGAAACGATTTTTTCTATGCCTTTACGCTACGCTGTCCTATTCTGTTTTTTCCTTACTATCGCCTGCACTAAACCTAGGGAGCAAAAACCGCCTAACATATTGCTAATTTTGGCCGATGACCTTGGCTATGGCGAACTGGGCAGCTATGGTCAGCAGGTGATTCAAACTCCCCATTTGGATGCACTGGCCAGAGAAGGCACGCGTTTCACCAATTTTTATGCAGGTTCTCCCGTGTGTGCACCCTCACGCTATGTACTGCTCACCGGCCGGCATACGGGTCATGCCTTTATAAGAGGTAATGACGAATGGACAGAACGTGGAGATGTTTGGAATTATAAAGAGGCCATAAAAAACCCTGAGCTCGAAGGTCAACGTCCCATCCCCGCTTCTACCCTGACCATGGGCGAAGTATTACAATCCGCAGGCTACCAAACAGCTCTGGTAGGCAAATGGGGGCTAGGAGCTCCAAATACAGAAGGCACACCCAACCGGCAGGGGTTCGACTATTTTTTCGGATACAATTGTCAGCGCCAGGCACACAACTTATACCCCGTTCACTTGTGGGAAAACGAACTTAAGGTTGCCCTGAACAACGACACGGTGCCTCCAGGCACCAAGCTAACTGCAGAAGCCAACCCATACAATCCGCAAGCTTACGATGCCTTTACTCAAACGGACTATGCACCGCAAAAAATGCAGGAGAAAGCACTTGAGTTTATAAAAAACAGAGATAAAGAGTCTCCCTTTCTCCTTTACTATGCCAGCCCTCTCCCCCACGTACCACTACAGGTGCCACAGCCATATGTAGAAAAGTACCGAGACATTATTGGTGAAGAAAAACCCTACCTGGGCCAGAATGGGTACTTTCCCCACCCCTATCCGAAGGCCGCCTATGCAGGTATGATCAACTACTTGGACGATCAGGTGGGAGAACTCGTTGCATTATTGAAGCAAGAAGGTATTTACGAGAACACCTTAATTATATTCACCAGCGACAATGGCCCAACCTATGCGGGAGGAGTAGACCCCGAATACTTTAATAGTGCGGGGCCATTCCCCAACGCTTATGGTCGCACCAAGGGTTTTACATACGAAGGTGGCATTCGTGTACCACTTATTGCCTCATGGCCGGGACATATCCCTTCAGAATCCATATCTCAACACATCGGTGCTTTTTACGATCTGTTACCCACAGTTAGCGAACTGGCTGGCGCAGTTATACCCCAAACCGATGGAAAAAGCCTTGTTCCGGTGCTTTATGGCAAGCAAGCCAAAAACACTCACAACTTTCTGTACTGGGAATTTCCGAGTTATAATGGCCAACAGGCTGTACGTATGGGCCGGTGGAAGGGTATTAGAAAAGACATGATGGAAGGCAACTTAGCCATAGAACTGTATGATTTGGAAAACGACCCGGCTGAACAGCATAATCTGGCTAATAAACACCCCGATATTGTGGAAAGGATAAGAAAAGCAATGGAAGAGGCACATGAAGAGCCTGAAATAGCTAAATTCAAAATCCCTGTACTGGATAAATAGTAGAACCAATGGGCAAAAACGAAAACAAAACCACAGAAAACAACGCCAGCGTTGATGCATTTCTAAATTCGGTAAAAGACGAAAAGAAACGTGCCGATAGCTTTGCCATCAAAAACATGATGGAGCGAATAACCGGCAAACCAGCAAAAATGTGGGGCACTGCCATTGTTGGTTTCGATGTATACCACTACAAATATGACAGCGGCCGGGAAGGTGACTTTATGAAAGTGGGCTTCTCGCCACGCGCCCAAAATCTGACCCTCTACATAATGCCCGGCTTTGAGCGGTACGATTCCCTAATGAAAAAACTGGGGAAATATAAAACCGGAAAGTCATGCCTGTACGTAAAAAGGCTGGAAGATATAGATCTGGAGGTATTGGAACAACTTATTCAAGAATCGTACGATTATATGACCAAAAAATATGGATAAGATAAAGCACAAATTAATTCCCGTTCTGTTCTTTATTTCAACAGTGGCTGTATCGCAGATACATGCCCAAACACAAACCCAATTCAATCACCTGGCCATAGTGGTCAAAGACCTACAGCAAAGCAAAGATTTTTATGCCAAAGCCCTCGGCTTTAAGCCCATTGAAGACCCAACGGGCAATCCTTTAATTGACTGGATGGGCAACAGTCGCGGCCAGCAAATTCATATGCTTCAGGGCGATATGAGCGCCATACAATTGACCAAATCATTCCACCTTAGTTTAGCGGTAGAAGCTCTCATGCCCATTATCAACCGACTCAAAGAACATCAAATACCCTACGAAAGCTGGGAAGGCGAGGCGGGTAAAGTAACCATCAGACCCGATGGTGTAAGGCAAATCTACATTCAGGATCCGAACGGCTACTGGATAGAAATAAACGATGACTGGAAATAGCTTAGGCGTATCCCCTATTTGCTCCTAATTTTTGAGAGGCAGGTAGGGTAGTTTGGCTTTGTCTGGTATAAGTTGCAATGATGAGCAGACTTTTCACCTATCTCTTGGCAGCTTGCCTGTTTGCCCTATGCCTTTTTAGCTATCAACTTGTTCCAGACAATCTTTCCGATCAGTTTTTGGGCATTGTAAAACGCAACCTGAAAAAGGAACGCAAGGAGCTGCTAGAAGACATGAAAGAGATAAGCAAACAAGGGCTTATTTATTTTGAGATATATGATGAAGCAGGCCAACTCATTACTACGCTAAAGCAGCCCATTGACTTTGAACACGAGAAGCTCAAAAAGCTGGAAAACCTAAACTTCACCATAAAGTCGGTAACAGCCAGTAGCCTTTTAGGCTCCATTTCCCTTCCTTCCAATTTACCTTAAGCCACTACACGGGCAGCCCATTCAGGTTTAGTAGTCTTCACCCTGGCCTTCAATTCGTTAAGAATATTATATAGTCCAAAATAGGTTCGGTTTATATACAAACCATCCCGGGCTCCTCTGGCCTTTTCAGACGCTCTGAATTTCTTGGATTCAGAAATTACTTCTCCCATCTCAAAAATCTGTCGAAAGTATGTATCGTCACCAAAATCGAACTCATCCTGATGAAACGGTTTTCCCAACAAGCCCATCATATCTTTCACAACACCTGAGAAATAGGCCTTATCCTCAGTCGTATCATCGTCATAAATAAACTGAAGTTCCTTAAATCGGTTTTCCAGCTCATTGTCGGCCGTAAGTATATCTTTTCGAATAAGGCTAAAGTAAGGGTCATAGAACCGATCGGGAATCACCTTTACACAACCAAAGTCAATTACACCCAGTGTACCCTCGTCATCAATTATAAAATTACCGGGGTGCGGGTCGGCATGAACCTGCCTGAGGGTATGAATTTGAAAGTCATAGAAATCCCACATAGCTTGTCCCACTCTGTCGCGGGTGGCCTGATCGGGGTTAGACTTAATAAACTCCTTCAACACTTTGCCTTCCATCCAGTCCATGGTAATAATTCGATCGGCCGAAAGATCGGGGTAATATCTGGGGAATTTTAGGTTAGGAATATGCGAACAAGCCTCAGAAATCTCCATAGATCGTTCTACTTCCAAATGGTAGTCGGTCTCTTCCAGCAACTTGGTTTCTACCTCCTCCATGTAATGATCCAGGTCTCGTTCGTTCAGGTTCATTAGGCGCACGGCAAACGGACGTACCAGCTTGAGGTCGGACTTTACCGAATTGGCCACTCCAGGATACTGGATTTTTACGGCATACTTATGGCCGTCTCGGGTTGCCTGGTGTACCTGGCCGATAGAGGCCGCATTGACAGCCGACTTGGTGAATGTATCGAAAATCTCCATCGGATTTTTCTGAAAATACTGCTGAAAAGTCTTTACTACCAACGGGTAAGAAAGTGGTGGCGCACTGTATTGAGCCATGGAAAATTTGTCTTGATAAGCGGCTGGTAACATATTCTTATCCATGCTCATCATTTGCGCCACTTTTAGTGCACTACCTTTCAATTCACTTAGCGAATTGTAGATATCTCTGGCATTATCGGCATGCAATTCTTCTTTTCCCAGAGAAGGGTTAATGGCCTTCTTTGCATAATGTTTTACATAATTGCTCCCTACCTTGGCTCCGGTAGTCACAAATTTGGCAGCACGCTGCACCTTAGAGGTAGGTATTTTAGATTGTTCTTTCATGAACTGGAATTAACGGTTCTGGAATAAAAACTTGCCAAAGTCTACTATGGCATCGAGCGGGCCCCGCCCCAAAAGATCAAAGGCCAGGTTTACAGACTTTTCAATAGCGGCATCGGTCTTTTCAAAAGCTTTGCTTTCATCCTTAATCCAAAATCCGAGCACAAATAGAAATTGCCACCAAAGCGCTTCGTCATATCTTTTACCAATCAACGGACGGCTTTGTACCTCTTCTGTTTCTTCACCTTCTAGCAACAACTCTCCCACCCATTCTTTAAAGCTCTTTCGTACGGTTGTGAGGTAGTATGGAGTAAGTTCAGGTCTTATTTTGCGCGGCACCGTTTGCAAAATATAGCTACGGTTAGTTTTAAGTTGCTCTATAAATGTGTAGAAGAAAGCCAACATTTTTTCGCGTACCGAATATTCATCATATACCGGGTCGGTCTTTAGCGTGTCTACTGTTTGTCTGAACCAATACAACCAAATATCTTTTTCAATGCTTTCGAACGAGTTATAGTGGTTGTAGAAGTCTTCTTCCTTAATTTTTACCGACTTAATGAACTGGTAAATTGAAGCCGGTGCCTTGCCGTGTTCCAGCACATGACCAATGTAGCCGTCCCTTATTTTCTGGTCTGGCGACTTTTTTGAGGTAGCTTTTGCCGCTTTTGATTCTTCCATGCCTCACTAACACCAGTTATATGAAAAAGGTTGACGATTTAAGCCGAATGTGTCCTTTAAAACACAGTTTTTTTATTACCTCCTCTGGTGGATAGGACTAAGCCGTTTGTGTTTTTGGCTGGTCTTTGTTACCCAAGTGCTTCATCAGTTCGTCATTCTGTCAAATCAGCCATTTTTTATGGAGTCATACAGCATAGAAACCCGGGAGCTCAATTTTTACTTTAAAGACTTTAAAGCCCTGAGCAATGTTAGCCTGCAAGTACCCACAGGTAGTATTTTTGGATTTTTAGGCCCCAACGGAGCAGGCAAAACCACAACCATTAGAATTTTACTCGACCTTTTTCATGCGCCAGGTGGTGGTGTAAAACTTTTTGGCAAGAGTTATGAAACAGCCCGCAGTGCTATTCTAAAACAGGTAGGTGCCCTTATTGAAAACCCCAGTATTTACAAACACCTCACCGGCCGCCAAAATCTGGAGGTAATTAGAAGAATGGTGAACGTTCCTGTATCCAGGATAGACGAGGTGCTCAGGATTGTTCGCCTTGTTGATAATGCCGACAAAAAAGCCAAGCATTACTCTCTGGGTATGTGTCAGCGGCTAGGCTTAGCGGCTGCCTTACTGACTGATCCGGAATTACTGATTTTGGATGAGCCCACCAACGGCCTGGACCCCAGCGGGATTATAGAAATGCGGGAGTTAATTATTCGCCTTAATCGCGAACATGGGAAAACCATTTTCCTTTCCAGCCACATACTTTCAGAAATTGAAAAGCTGGCCACAGACGTTGCAATTATTGATCAGGGAGAGGTGCTTTACCAAGGCAAGTTGGACGGACTCCGTCAAGGATCCCAGCTAACAGAGCTCAGGGTAGAGCTCAACCATGTGGCCACCGCTGTTCAGGTACTCAAAACCGGCAACTTCACCATTTCCGAACAAAACGGGCAGTCACTGATCTTACCCATTCAATCCTGGCAGGAGATTGCGCATGTAAATAAGCTGTTGGTAGATGCCGGCCTAGAGGTATACGGATTGAGCACAACAGCTCAAAATCTTGAATCGATATTTCTTAATCTCACTAAAAAACTTGATCAGTAATGGCCATTCTAGCATTGAAAAAAGGTATTTCTGCAGAAATATATAAGTACCGAAGCACCTTTGTATTTTGGTTTGTTTTGTTGGCCCCGGCCTTTATTCCGGCCATAAACCTCATTGCCTTTTTAAGAAGAGGCGATGCCATTGTTGCCCGGGGTGGTACGGCCTGGGAAAACCTGATGCAGTTTAGCAGCGGACCTGCCAACTTTCTGTTTCCCTTCTTTGTGATTATAGTAGCACTCTTTGTGAACACCATAGAATCTAACTCCAACACATGGAAACTCATTTATGCTCAGCCGCTTTCCCGACTGAATGTGTTCTGCTCCAAAATGCTGGTGTATATAGCCATGTTGTTTTGCAGCCTAATGCTCTTTGGTCTAATGACCTACGCTGTTGGTTGGCTGTTGCACCTGGCCAACCCTGACCTGGGTTTTGCCGATCCGTTTAATCTGTGGCATTTACTTGGCAATTGTTTTACCATCTTTCTGGCCACACTGGGCTTTGGATCCATACACTTTTACTTAAGCCAGCGCACCAAAAACCTTATTCTACCCTTAGGTATTGGAGTAGGTGGCATTGTATCGTTTATGATTCTGGTGCAAGGATGGGAATATGCCAGGTATCACCCCTACGGTTATCATGTATTGTCTTCCGGGCCGGTTGGTACCGAAAACTTTAGCCTCTGGAGCCACATGGAACCGGTGTACCTAAGTCTGGCTTTGGCCGCGGTGGTCTTTTCCATTGCCGCCATTGATACGCAGCGTAAACGAATTATTTAGCATTAACCTCAGCCATATGATAGCTCTTTTCCAAAAACATCAGCCCAGGCTAATCGTTGTTGTTCGATTTTTTTTAGGGCTTACTTTCTTCAGTTCCGGCATGGCCAAACTGTATTTCGAGCATAGTTTCCCCGGTTTTATTGGCCCTGTTTGGTTAGAAGATGAACTTTCGACCTACGGGCTTGGGCTATATGCCCGGTTTATTGGAGCCAGTCAGGTAACCATAGGTTTGCTACTCCTTACTCAGCGTTTTGCCACCCTTGGCGCAATTATGTGTTTGCCCATGATCTCGAATATTTTCATGGTTACGGTTTCTCTTGGCTGGCAGGGCACTCCTTATGTCAACGCCTTTCTTATTGTTCTTAATCTGTGGCTTTTGATTTATGACTACCCCAAGCTGAGATTCATCTTTGCCGAAAGGCATATGGCTACCCGCGAGATAAGTACCCGAAGAAGTAACCCCAAAGCCGACCTGATTTGGGCCATTGGCATTTTGACTGTTTTTGCCAGTATACCTCTCTCCTATATACACCTGGAAATAGCCTGGGGACTATGTGCACTAGCTTTGGGAGGTATTGCCTGGAACCAGTTAAGGAAAAAGAAAAAATAATTAGCGAACAGCGGAAACATTCCCAACGACAAATCGTCCTACTAATATCCCACACGTGGGATAACATACATCCAAATCGTGCCCTGGCTGCTTGCAGCTGGGGTTTTTTTTGTTTATTAATTAACCTGAGTTAGATGTAACGAAGTAGCAAAATATCCCCTCTTAGGACGTCATTGCGG
>NZ_DBHC01000015.1:0-40347 GCF_002296035.1 Roseivirga sp. UBA838 | reverse complement strand
GATATTTTACTACTTACTTACATCAAACTCAGGTTAAACATTAAACTTTGAACCATTCTATGTCTTTTAAAACCATCTCCGAATCGCAAATCACGCTCACACAGCTTATGCTTCCCTCCCACTCCAACTTTAGTGGGAAAATTCATGGAGGTTATATTCTCAACCTGATGGATCAGGTGGCTTTTGCCTGTGCTTCTAAGCATTCCGGACAGTATTGTGTAACGGCATCGGTAAACCGTGTGGATTTCTTGAATCCAATCGAAGTAGGTGAATTGGTCACACTAAAAGCCTCAATCAATTATACAGGACGCACATCTATGGTAGTGGGTGTAAGGGTTGAATCGGAAAACATCCAAACCGGGGTAACCAAGCATTGCAACTCTTCTTACTTTACCATGGTAGCTAAAGGAGATGACGGTAAGAATGTACCTGTTCCCGGACTTATCCTCAGCGACTCTGACAGCGTCAGACGTTTTGCCAGAAGCATCACTCGTCAGGAACAGTCCAAGAAACGAGTCCAAAGCTTCACCCCTGAAGAGTTTGTGGCAGACGAATATTTAGAGCTGATTAAAGAGCATAATGCTCGAATTGAGCTATAAAAGTATTACTTCGTCATGCTGAATTTATTTCAGCATCTACCATTAGAAAGACCCTGAAACAAGCCTGCCTGTCAGCAAACTGGTTCAGGGTGACGTTCCGAAATAGTCTCAATACGCTCTACGCAATGCCTGCCTACCGGCAGACAGGCTCAATACCAGTTTTTAAAAACTCTCCCTCAAAGCAAAAGTCTTCTTCATCCTATCAATCAGCTTGGCTGACTCTGGGAAGTTCAAGGTCTGCTGTCCATCTGAATAAGCTTCTTCTGGTTTTTCATGGGTTTCGTAGATTACTCCATCGGCTCCGGCCATAATGCTGGCTAAAGCGATTGGCTCCACAAAATCACGAATACCGATTCCGTGCGATGGATCGGCAATTACGGGCAGATGGGTTTTTTCCTTGAGTACAGCAATCGCATTCAAATCCATTGTATTTCGCGTAGCTTTCTCGTAGGTTCTGATACCTCTTTCGCAAAGCAAAAGGCGCTCATTGCCTGCCGAGAACACATATTCGGCAGAGTACAACAGCTCATCGATGGTTCCTGAAATACCACGTTTGATCATCACCGGCTTGTCGGTGTTCTTACCTAATTCGTCCAATAAGTTAAAGTTCTGGGTATTCCTGGCTCCCACCTGGTAGATATCGACATAAGGATCCATTTCTTCAATCTGAGAAACCTGCATTACCTCAGTGACAATCTTAATTCCGGCTTCTTTGGCTAGTTCATACCAAAGTTCCAGTCCTTCGATTCCCATTCCACGGAACGAGTAAGGCGAACTTCTTGGCTTGTAGACTCCTCCACGCATGATGGAAATACCATTTTCCTTGAGGTGAGCAATGGTTTTTCTGATCTGGTCCTCACCCTCAATGGAGCAAGGTCCGGCCATAATCTGAAAACCACCTTCTTCAATCTTTACTCCTCCACCTAAGTCGATGGTGGTATGATTGACCTTCCATTTCTTCGAAACGAGTTTGTAGTCATCAGAAACAATGTGGATGTCTTTTATTCCATCCATAGAACCAATGGATCGGATATCGAAATTCTTTTTACCAATACCAATCAGGTACTCTCCCATCTGGGTTTTCACCTCGGCTGGCTTGTATTTAAGACCTTTAATGCGGTTAATGATCGCTTCTTTCTGGCTCTCGTTTATGTCTTGTTCGAATTGTATAATCATTATTTTGGTTATTCGTTATTCGTCAATCGTTATTGGTTATTATCTATTTATTAGAAAACCGTATTTCAAAGTATTGATAGCTGGAGACTTTAAAATTCCTCTCGTTTAAAATCGCTGCCTTTAATAAGTAGCCTCTATTATCCTTCTTAATTAGTACAGGATTGTAGATAAGAAAATCAAAGGTTACTATAGGCTGGATACCTTCCATCGACACAGAAGAAAAACCTAAGTAATTTGAAGCAAGCGGATTATATACTTCTGAATTATAAAATATTAAAGTGTCTTGCTGGACTGAGTAGCCCGAACCTAAACTGTATTTTTTTGAGTCATCTTTATTGATCAGGTAAGTATCAGAGGATTCCCAATCTTGGTAACTGACCACATAATGATTTCTCCATACCCCATCTAATTCATATTTCTGAAAATAGCCAGTTTCTTTATTATTGATATTGCAAATGGTATCTTCCTCGTCATTATTGTATTCAAGAACAAAACAAGAGTCTTTTGTTAAAATTAAATCCACTTCTTCTACTTCGAGATTCGCTTCCAAACCACCAGATACCGAGTTAAAAAGGGTAGAATCAATAGAGCTAACATTTACCACAAAGTCCCGCACCTTGTATGTACCTTCAAAGTCCAAAGAGTCAATTTCAAATATGTGAGCATTGCGCGAATCCATATCCTTTTCAATACTTTCTAGGAATATACCAATGTTATCAGACGTTTCTTTCTCATCGAAATCTCTACTCACTTTTCCTCCAGAATTCTGCCCACATGAGTATACCAGAGTCGGAGCTAAAAGCACAATTAAGGAATAACGATTAACCGATAACCCCATTAACAAACTCTTTAATATTCTCTTCCATATCTCCTTCCTGCCCCATCACCTTAATAAACGCACTGCCAATAATGGCTCCATTGGCGTTTTCACAGGCTTTGTCGAAGGTTTCTTTATTGGAAATACCAAAGCCAATCAATCGAGGGTTCTTCAGTCCCATTCCATTAACTCTTTTGAAGTAAGCTTCCTGTTCTTCTGAAATGCCTGTTTTGGCCCCAGTTGTACTGGCAGAAGAAACCATGTAAATGAATCCGCTGGTGTTGTTGTCAATCTCTCTGATCCGGGCTTCTGAAGTCTGGGGAGTGATGAGGAAGGTGTTCAGCAAGCCATTCTTTTCAAAGATTGGTTTGTATACTTCCAAATACTCATGCATTGGCAAGTCAGGTAGAATGAGACCATCAATTCCGCGTGCGGCACAGTCTTCACAAAAGCGCTCTATTCCATATTGCACAATCGGGTTGATATAACCCATCAGCACAATCGGTACACTCACTACTTGGCGAACGTCTTTCAGTTGCTCCATCAGGAGTTTTAGGGTCATTCCATTGTTCAGCGCTACATCATTACTGGCCTGAATGGTTGGCCCATCGGCTACCGGATCGGAAAACGGAATACCTATTTCGATCAGGTCAGCACCAGATGCCTCCAGAGCCTTGAGTATGCTCACCGTATCATCCAGCTTAGGGTAACCAGCCGTGAAGTACACATTCAGCACGCGGTTAGGCTTGGTCTGAAAAAGTTTTTCTATTCGATTCATTTCTGCTTTGCTCACTATCTCTTTTTGATTCGTCATGCTGAACTTGTTTCAGCATCTTCTAATTTGCAGACCCTGAAACAAGTTCAGGGTGACGTTCTTTATTTAGTCTATTCTCTAACTCAGTTCATTCATTTGTTTTGTGAATATTTTTTATTTGGCCTCGTCCCCCGCCTTCTCCAAATAGAGAAGGAGCCAATGGTGTTCACAAAACCAAATAAATTCACTAGGCTGTCTCAGTACTCTGTACTCAATACTTAGTACTCGTTTAATACTTCCCCCATTTAATATAAGTCTCCAAATCCTTGTCTCCTCTACCGGAAAGGTTGACCACAACGAGATCATCTGATTTCAATGTCATTTGATTTAGGGCTGCAAAGGCATGGGCCGATTCAATAGCCGGGATAATGCCTTCCAGTCGGCTGAGTTGAATCCCTGCTTTCATGGCTTCTTCATCAGTTACACTGTAGAAAGTTCCTCTACCCGTTTCGAAAAGATGCGCATGTACAGGACCAATTCCCGGATAATCTAGTCCGGCAGAAATTGAATAAGGCTCAACCACCTGACCATCTTCTGTCTGCATGAGAAGCGTTTTACTTCCGTGCAAAATGCCCGGCTTACCCAGCTTAGTCGTAGCAGCACTTTTACCAGTGGTATTACCCAAACCAGCTGCTTCAACGGCTACTAAGGCCACCTCTTCATCGTCATAATAGTTGTAGAAAGCACCTGCAGCATTGCTACCACCGCCTACACAAGCGACTACGTAGTTTGGTAATTCAGTGCCTTCTTTCTCCTTCAACTGGGTTCTGATTTCTGCACTGATAACCGACTGAAATCTGGCAACCATTTCCGGATATGGGTGCGGTCCAACCACAGAACCGATGATATAGTGCGTATCGGTTGGATTATTAATCCAATGACGCATGGCTTCATTGGTGGCATCTTTGAGTGTTTTGCTTCCACTGGTTGCAGGACGAACCTCCGCTCCCAGAATACGCATGCGCTCCACATTTGGCTTTTGACGTGCCATATCTACCTCACCCATATACACGATGCACTCCACACCCATCAGTGCACAAACTGTAGCTGTAGCAACACCATGTTGTCCGGCTCCTGTTTCGGCAATGATTTTCTTCTTACCCAAGCGCTGAGCGAGTAGAATTTGCCCGATGGTATTGTTCACTTTATGAGCCCCAGTGTGGCAAAGGTCTTCTCTTTTAAGATAGATTTTCGCACCATAATGCTCAGAAAGCCTTTCCGCCAGATAAAGCGGTGTTGGCCTGCCCACATAGTCTTTCAATAACTGATCGAACTGTTTTTTAAAGTCCGGGTCTGAAGTAATGGCTTCGTAGTTATCTCTTAACTCTTCCACATTGGGGTATAGCATTTCAGGGATGTATGCCCCTCCGAAGCTGCCATAATACCCTCGTTCGTCTACTTTTATTTTCATAATCTATTTTGTTACGTCACTGCGAGGTACGAAGCAGTCTCAACTTTCTTGAGATTGCCGCGTCAGTCGTTCCTCCTTCCTCGCAATGACGAGTTCAATTATTTATTACCACAACAACACCAGCAAAGCTTTCTCAAGGAAAAAGGTTAATAAAGCCGCTATTACAGGAATCCATTTCTTCCTCCTATCGATCTGAAAGATCCTCTTTGGTCTTCCATTGAATAAATACACCAAAAGAAGCAGGTCTACAATTGGCATAAAGCCACCAATCAACCAGTCTTCTTTAGCTTGAAATATTAAGTCATATATCAAACCAACCAGCCTGAACATGAAAGCTGTGCATAAGACATACCAGCCGATTTGTTTTAATCTTAAAAATAGAACTGTCCCTATGAGACAAATGACTAGTACAATTGAAATTCGTGCATTGATATAGAGTACAGCTGGCAGTTCAGCAAAGAAATTATCCGGGAGTTGAAAAATGTAGTTAACCAAAACAATCAGCCCCACTATTTGACTAACAAGGAGAATCAATCCAAAAACCAAAAAAACTTTGCTCACAGGTTTACTGGTTCTTGAGTAGAAAAACTTCATTAGTTTTTCTAGTGGCTCTAATCCGTTACCTTTCAATTCTGCTGTTGAAGTCATGATACCAGTGTTTTTAACTCTCTCAACTGCTCTATATCCTTCAAACCTGGCTCCAACTCAAACTTAGAGTTTACATCAATCGCATAAGGTTGAACTTTCAAGCCGGCTATATCTTTCGCATTTTCCAGATCGATTCCTCCACTTAAGAAGTACGGCACGTCATAGGGATAGTCATTTAAAACCTCCCAGTTGAAAACCTCTCCATTTCCACCTCTTTCTTTCCCTTTCGTATCGAAAAGGAAGAAATCTACCAATCCCTTATATGGTTTCAGTTGGTCGAAATCAAACTCCTCACCCACTGAAAACACCTTGATTACCTTAATACCAATTGCAAAAAGCTCTCCCACATACTCAACCGATTCGTCACCATGCAACTGAACATAATCGAGTTTATACTCTTTAACTTTTTCCTTTAACTCGTCAATCGGAGAATTGACAAAGACCCCTACCTTCTTTACTGATTCGGGGAAGTTACTCAACAACTCTTTATCCAGATCAGGTGCAAATCGCTTAGAACGCTCGAAGAAAATAAAGCCCATGAAATCAGGCTCCAACTCCAGCAGCTGTTGGATGTTTTCGCTTTGCCTCATTCCACACACTTTCAGTTTCATTTTGGTCATTCGTTAAACGGTTGATCGTTATAGGTTAATCGTTTAATACTAAGCATCATTTGGTGCTAGACTTAAGCTTTCGGAGGTAATTGATGTAACCGTTTAGAACCTTCAGACACCTTTCTAATTCTGCTTTAAAGTCAAAGAATTGATCCTCAGAAATATATTTCTCATCTAAAGCCACAGTTAAATGATCAAGGGTTTCAGTCAAAGACCCTCTTGACATTCTACAGAACTGTATGTTCTCTTGATGATGAAATCTACCATACCCTTCTGCAATATTAGCCGTCACAGAGCGAGAAGACCGTTTTATCTGGCTGGTTAAACCGTACTTTTCTTCCACTGGAAAAGACTTTGCTAACATTGATATTCTATTTCTAAACTCTCTTGCCACCTTCCAGCAATCTAAATCCATAAAGCTTCTTACATCCATTGTGTGTGTATTTACTATTTCCCCTATTCAACGATTAACGTATTAACCATTAACCATTAACCATTAACCATTAACCATTAACCAATTTACGATTTAGAGAATCGATGAATTCCGCTGCCGCCCTTTCCGGCCTGCCCGTTTTCATAAAGGTTTCACCAATCAAAAAGCCTTGGAATCCATGCGTTCTAAGGTCAGTGATAGTAGCAGGATCGCTAATGCCACTTTCTGAGATTTTCACAAAATCATTCGGGATCATTGGGGCTAGTTGCTTACTAATATCAATGGATACTTCGAAGGTTTTTAAGTTCCTGTTGTTCACTCCCACTACATCCAGATGTTCATTCAGGTTGTTTTCCAATTCTTCCTGATTGTGAACTTCCATCAGCACTTCTAGCTCAAAGCTTTTGGCGAAAGCGGCCAATTCCTTCAATCTTCTAGGTTCTAAAGCCGCTGCGATAAGCAAAATGGCATCGGCACCGATAGATTTTGCTTCGACAATCTGATACTCATCAATGATAAAGTCTTTCCTAAGTACCGGACAAAAGTTGAACTTTCTGGCTGTGCTCAGGTCTTCGCTGCTTCCTCCAAAGAACTCAGAGTCGGTCAACACCGATAGTGCCGAAGCACCAGCCTGCATGTAGCCGATAGTGGTTCTTTCTACAGGAGCATGAGCGTTAATCACCCCTTTAGAGGGCGACTGACGCTTGAACTCGGCAATAATGCCCGACTTGTCTTCTCGCAACAAATACTTCTTCAGTGATATTGGTTTGCCCTCAAAGTAGATGCTTTGTTCCAACAGTTTCTCTGTGTAAAGCGACCTTCTCTCCTCTACTTCCTTGTGTTTATGCGCGATGATTTTTTGTAGTATATCCATATTCGGTTATCGGTTGATCGGAAAACAGAAATCAGTTTCCAAGCTCCCGTTTTCTATTTTCTGTTTAACTGATTTCTAAAATTTTCTTGAATGTTTTCAATGCTTTTCCGCTTTCGAGCGATTCTCGAGCCATGCCTAGTGCATCATCACTAGAAACTCCTTTTCCACACTGAATAGCCATAGCTGAGTTGGCAATGACCACTTCATTTTGTGGCTTTGTGCCCTCTCCTTTTAATATGTTTTCAAATATTTTAGCCGACTCTTCAACTGTTTCCCCTCCAAAAATAGCTTCAGGCTGTATAGTTTGAAGACCAATTTCTTCTGGGCTTACAATTTCCTCTTTGTTGTTGGTGATCTTTTTGAATGCTCCGGTCAGTGAGATTTCATCATAACCATCTAAAGCATGAAGTATCACAAAGTGTTTGTCGGTTTTCTGATATAAGTAACCGTAAAGTCTGGCTAATTCAAGGCTGAATACTCCTACCAACTGCTTTTTAGGGAAGGATGGATTTACCATTGGCCCTAGCATGTTGAAGAAGGTTTTCACTCCTAAATCTCTTCTTATTGGAGCCACATTCTTCATAGCCGGATGAAATAAGGGGGCGTGTAAGAAACACAGTCCGCATTCATCCAAACTCTTTCTCAGCTTGCCAATGTCGTTTGTGAACTCATAGCCAAAGTGCGCCATGAGATTCGAAGAACCCGAAACAGATGAAACTCCATTGTTACCGTGCTTAGCCACATTTTGCCCTGCTCCCGCTACAATAAATGACGACAAGGTGGAAATATTGAAGGTATTCTTTCCGTCTCCACCCGTTCCGCAGAGGTCAATGGCATCATATTCCGGAATTTCTACCGGCACACACAGATCAAGCATCGCATCGCGAAAGCCTTCAAGTTCCTCCACGGTGATACTTCGCATCAGATAAACCGTAAGAAAGGCCGCCACCTGACTTTGGTTGTATTTACCCTGTGCCAGGTTGATGAGTATCTCCTTAGCTGTCTGCTTATCTAGCGACTTGTATTCTATGAGTTGATTTAGTATTTCTTTCATTGTTATTAGTTGAACAGTGATCGGTTATCAGTAGATCAGTTAATCAGTAATTAGGGTTTAGTCAGTTTAGATTTCAACAGGTAGTTGATGTAACCATTGAGAATTCGAATGCACTCCTCTATCCTGATGTCAAACAATTTCTCCTCACTCTCATCAATATACCCCTCATCGACAGCAACCGTAAGATGATCTTGAAGCTCCGTTAAGGAACCTCTGGAAATTCTACAGAATTGAATGTTCTCCTGATAATGAAACCGTCCATAACCTTCTGCAATGTTTGCTGTGACTGACCTAGCTGCCCTAATCATTTGATCGGTTAGTTTATATTTTTCATCCGTTGGAAACCTCTTCACCAATTGAGCAATTTCCTTTCTTAATTCTCTAGTTTGCTTCCAAACCTCCAACTCTTTAAATGTTCTCATGTGCCTACTGTTTACTGATAACTGTTTACTCCATCCAGTTGCGCAGCAACTGATGCCCATACTCCGTCATAATAGACTCCGGATGAAACTGCACGCCTTTCACATCATATTCTTTATGACTGATGGCCATGATTTCCCCGAATTCATCTTCGGCAGTCACCTTAATTTCCTGGCCTAAATTGGCTTTGTCTACATTCCAGCTATGGTAATGGCAAATGGTGTAGCTCTCCGGAATCTCCTTGAACAGTCTGTCTTGTTTATCTAGCACCCGCACTTGGCTGGACACCCCATGCAATACTTGTGGCATATTGTAAAGCTTAGCACCATAAGACTCAGCAATTGCCTGATGCCCCAAACAAACACCTAGTATGCTTTTCTTACTACCATATTGTTTGATCAATGGCAGAAGAATGCCTGCTTCCTCCGGTATACCAGGGCCAGGCGACAAGAGTATTTTATCGTATTGATCGACTGCTTCCAGAGCAATCTGATCGTTGCGAAAAACATCCATCTCCGCTCCATACCCAAGCTCTCTCAGGTAATGCACCAGGTTATAGGTGAATGAATCGTAGTTATCTAGTATGAGTATTTTCATTGTCTTTATAAGTGATCAGTGGATCAGTATATCAGTTATCAGGGGCTTAAGGTTTTGCCTGTCTCCAAGCTTCCAATTCTTTAAATGTGCGCATGTCTACTTTTTACTGATTTCTGATATACTGATAACTAGCGAATTTCTTTCGCCAGCTCAATGGCCTTTCTCAAGGCAGCCAGTTTATTATTTACTTCTTGTAATTCTGATTCTCTATTCGATTTGGCTACTACTCCGGCACCTGCCTGATAAAACAAAGTGTTGTTCTTAGTCAGGAAGGAACGGATCATAATGGCGTGATTGAAATCTCCGTTAAAGCCCATAAAACCGATGGCCCCACCATAATAGCCTCGCCTCGTTTTTTCATTGGTATTGATGAGCTGCATGGCCCGAACTTTTGGCGCTCCACTCAAGGTTCCGGCAGGGAAAGTACCCGCCACCATCTGGGTCGATTGCATATCATCAGATAAGGTTCCTGTTACTTTGGAAACCAGATGAATTACGTGCGAGTAGTATTGAATTTCTTTGTAAGTATCTACCTGAACATTTGAACCAGCTCTGCTCAGGTCATTTCTGGCTAAGTCGACTAGCATCACATGCTCAGAGTTTTCTTTCGGATCGGCATGAAGCTTCTTGGCCAGTTCAGCATCTGCCTCATCATTTCCAGTACGTTTAAAAGTCCCTGCAATTGGGTGGATTGTTGCCTTACGGTCTTTAATCACCAACTGAGCTTCTGGCGATGAACCAAAGATTTTGAAACTTCCAAAGTCGAAATAGAATAAGTATGGTGAAGGATTGACTGACCTCAACGCACGATACACGTTGAACTCATCTCCCTTAAACCGACTCTGAAATCTTCTGGAAAGCACAATCTGAAACACATCGCCACGGAAGCAATGTTTCATACCTTCATCGATGATCGAAAGGAATTCTTCATCGGTATAATTAGAAACTTCTTCTGACTGTGGAGCAAACTCATAAGACGGATAGTTCTTATTGTTCACCAAGGTCTCAATAGACTGAATACCTTTTGGCTCCGTGCCTTCCGGTGAATGTTCGAAAAGGTAAAGCTCATTTTTAAAATGGTCTATGGCAATGACATAGCGATAGACATGATAGAGCAAGTCGGGAATTTCGTATTCATCGGTCTTTCCTTCGGTCACCGGAATCTGTTCGAAATACTGAACCGCATCGTATCCGATATAACCAAAGAGTCCGTTGTTAATAAACTTAAATTCGCTGGAGTCTGGCTCGAATGAAGCGGCAAATTCCGAGAGCTTAGCTGCCACCTGATTGCCTTCAACCTTACCGTGCTCTGAATGACCGGGCAAGCTCATTTCGAACTTAGAGTCCTTTACCATTAACCTGGCAATAGGTTCACAGCAGATGTAAGAGAAACTGTTATCATCTCCATGATAGTCAGAGCTTTCCAGCAAAATGGCATTCTGGTATTTATCGCGTAGCTTCAGGTAAATGCTTACTGGCGTTACCGTATCGGCCAGTAGCTTTTTGTAGGTAGTATTGAGTTTAATTTTGTTCATTCTCTTATGTCATTTTAACCCTCAGCCCTTCCCGAGCATCGGGAGAGTGCGGCCATTTAATCTCATCTCCAAAAGTCCCCTTTAGGCGATTTAGGGGCTTCTCATCAGAGTCCTCTTCGGGAGACTCTGATGGGGTATTCTGTTTCAACCTCAAAGTCTCAGGCAAGGGACTCTGAGGCCTGTAAACGAAAAAAGCCCGCATGAACTGCGGGCTTTTTTTATTTTTTAGAAATAGCACTTAGTTCACGTTACCGGAGTTCCGTTACGTGCCACCACCAAGCGTTATTTCTGTTTGTTCTTTTCATTATGGTGCCAAAACTAGAAAAGGAATTTTTGAATGCAAATAGAATTTTAAGAATTTGATACGAATGGAGTATTCACCTGACAAAAAACACACAGATGCTCTCAAAGAACTTTTCAAAACCAGTTCACCATAGAATTCTCAAAAAATCTTCAGTCTGTACTCACGGCTTGACTGTGAAGCCATATCTTTAGACAAACAACCTATACCATGATTAGAACTTCGCTCAGCTTATTACTATTGGTTCTTATTCCTCTGGCCTCTTTTGGTCAACAAAGTGCGCTCAACGAACAGAAAGAATTGCTGGCCAGACTTACGGGTCACAAACCCATTAGGGCCAACTTACAGCTCAAAGACAGGTATACACAAGAATCACGAAAAATTACGGCCGAGTACTTGAAAGGTCTGATTGGCGAATTCTGTGATGAATCGGAAATTGATAACTACAGCCCTACAGGAAACAATGTGGTTGGTACTATTTTCGCCACATCCCAAACCGATCGGTGGATTGTTATAGGTGCTCATTACGATAGTGTAAAGGACTGCCCGGGTGCGAATGACAATGCTACAGGAGTAGCATTAGCCTATTCCGTAGCCAAACATGTGGCTTCGTTGGAAACTAGAAACTACAACCTTAAGATCGTTTTCTTCGATGAAGAAGAGCGAGGCCTTATAGGCAGCAAGGCGTATGCAAAAAAGTTACTCGAAGAAAAACTGAATGTAATTTCTGTCCATACCATCGACCAACTGGGCTGGGACGAAGATGGAGACAGAGGTATTGAGCTTGAAGTTCCGGCTGAACACACTTTGGATCAGTATACAAAGGTGGCGGGAGAATTTAACTATACCTTTCCTATTCAAATTTCGGATGTCACCTCCACAGACCACAGGTCATTCAGACAGCTAGGTTTTGCGGCAACTGGTATTACAGAAGAGTACAAAAACGGAGACACCACCCCGCACTATCATCGCTCTACCGACACCTATGAAACGGTCAATTTCGAATACCTGTCCTTCATTACCGAATATGTAAAGAAGGTTTTTGAGGATATAATGAGATAAAAAGAGGCTGTCTCAAAAGCTAACCGTCATTCCCGACTCCGTACCCGATAAACCGGGAGGAAATCTCCCCATAGTGGCTCCAAAGACCGATAGGGATTCCCAGTCAAGCTGGGAATGACGAGAACCGTAGCTTTTGAGACAACGTATCCTCTATTTTTTAGCACTGAGCTCACCAGATTTTAATTGGTTGTAGAAGCTTATATACTGAGCGAAGTCTTTGAACTTAGGTTTGCGTTTAGCTGAAGCGACCAACATCGGTTCATCGGCAAACAACTCTTTAAAGGCTTTCTTAAATCGCGCTTTCCTCACTATCACCGGGTCGGCATCGTCTTTAACTACCCAATAAGTTCTCTCCTCTCCTCCCACAATAGGAATACCCAAAATCCTTATTGGCATAGACTTAGATCCGTTCATGTGATCATATACCTTGATGTGTTCATCCGTTTCGGGGTTGAGCAATTGGAGCAAAGCCACACGCTGTTTAGTTCTGGGCATAGACTGCTGATCGAAGATAATCCAATCCCGATCCAGGATATCGTTATAATCTGTTTTAGCAATGTGCCGAACGGAAGTTCCTTTCTCATTGATGGTAGAAAGCTTAGCAAGTGCTCCGGGCTTTACAGCAAAACGTTGTACTTGTGCTGCTCTGAATTTATGGATACCCCCCTGGCTATCTTGCATGCTCAACCGGGTTATATAACCTCGTTCATTAGTCATGCTTCTCATGGTACCCAGCAGAGTATCTCCATTGGTGGTCACCAGATAACACTCTTTTTCGCTCCAAAAATCGGCAAAAGGTTCTACAAATTGTTGGGCTTTTGCAAGGCCTGTTGCAAGCAACAGGAGCATTAGAAATAGAAAACTTTTTTTCATGATTGATATTTTGAGTTTTTGACGAAAACTCATTTACCAATTCCTGTGCCAGATTTGAAATACTTCACCAAGAGGTGGATAAAACAAATACAAACAGGCATAAACAAAACAGGCCTGGAGAAGCTACTCCGGGCCTGCTACACTATCATCTATAAAAAGTTTAATTGGTCGACAGCTTAATCAACACTGGTCTATGGTCAGACACCTTGTTCTCATAATCGGCATAACACTCGTCTAGCCGAATGGTTTGAGTAAGTATTTCATTATCAAAAAGCTCATTGGAAATTAAAATCTGATCGATTTGACTGGGCCAGGACGGATAAGACCAGTGGCTGGAAGGCCCATTGGCTATGGACATGGTAGCAAACAAATAGTTGTCTGCATCATCTATAAAGTTCTGAAAAACATTGTCTTGCTGATCGACAATTTCATCGTTAAAATCACCCAAAAAGATTACATTATTATTGGGCAGGTTTTCATCAATGTATTCCTTAATGAGTACCGAGGCTCTTCTTCTACGATCTTCCGAACCACTGCAGCACTTCAAGTGGACATTGATTAGGTCTACCTGCATGCCACTGCTATGTTCAACCTTTACATAAAGAGGTCTTCTTACGGAAGTAAAGGCATTATCATAATCTTCTGTGTCTTCAGGGTAGAGATTTCTTGGTTGGTCAATCACGGTTATTTCGCTGTCTTTATACAAAAAGGCCAACCGTTGTGAACTTCCGCTTACATGCTCTACATGACCTGACCAACCAGTCATTTCCGCTACCAGGTTATTAAAATCTGCAACCGATCTGATTTCCTGCAGGGCAATAATATCGGCATCAAACTGCTCAATAATCATTTCCACCATATCTACCGTAGTGGCCAGTGTAGGGAAATTTTCTACGTTCCATGTTACCACCTCCAGAGTTTGATCAGAAACATTGGTCAGGCAACTGCTAAAATCGATGACTTCCGGTTCCGGATCGGGGGTTGGAGTCGGGTCTGAGCTATCTCCTCCACAAGCAGATAGAATGAATACCAAAAGGCCAAAAAGCCAGAATTTATTTTGCATACGCCAAATTTACTGGCTCCTTCCCAGCCGCGCCAGTTTTGTCTTTAATTTTAACGTCAACTAAATGTTAAGCTTTCTTTCCTTCCTTACCTGAAAGTAGGTGAACAGCAATACCGCGGCAGACAGACCAATAATGATCCATTGGTTAATTCCAGAAAAGCTAAAACTCTCCTGGAACATGGTATGAAAGGCCTTGAATACATTGATCAGCCCAATTATTGAAGTGACAAATAGGGTTATAAACATAGCCGTGTTGAGCCAGAAACTGTTCGTATAGCTCCCCATAGTTTTACCATTGCAAAGCACGCATAAGGCAAACGTTAGTACCGGTAAAATGAGACCGTTAGCCGCCTGAGCGGCAATAATCACCGGTATAGGTTTAACCCCGGAAACTCCAAAAGCAAAACCAACCACAATGATAGTAGCCCACAAGGCTTTAAACTTCCCTGTCTTTTCTGTCCAACCTGCTCCGGCCTTGTGCACACTCTTTATGGTTAGAGCCCCGGCTAGTGCAGCAGTAATGGTAGAGGTAAAACCAGCACCAAAAAGACCGAATGCAAAAACATAACCCATAATTTGGCCGTGCTGAGCCACCAGCTGTTCATACAGCCTTTCAAAGCTAAAATCTCCGGAAATACTCGTCCCTACCACCAACACAGCCATAGAGACCAAACCTCCCAAGGCAATGGAAAAAACAAGTCCTGACCTTACCGAACGTAACTCTTTACCTTCGGCCAAACCGGAGCCCAGAAAAATATTATATGGTACTATGGTAGTGCCAATTAACCCCAACACAAGCAAAGTAGAACCCTCCGGAAGTTGTGGCGCAAAAAGACCGGAGGCCAGCCCGGACCAATCGGCAGGTACGCTAAGAGCTGCATAAAAAAGCCCAATACCCATAATGGCTACCATAGCGCCCAGCAGCTGAGGCACTAAACGGGTTTTTTCAAAATAAAGAAGCAGAAAAGAACTCACCGCTATGATGGAAGTAAATACCCACTGCGGTATCGCCAGATTGAGCAATGCCAACCCTGATATGGCTCCCAGCATATTGCCAGCCTCATAGGCCAAACACCCAAAAAAAATGGAGATACCAATAAACCATACGAAAGTAACATTGGAATATCTGGCCAATATAGCTTGCCCAAGGCTCCTACCGGACACAATGGCTACACGAGCCGCAGCCTCTTGTACCACCATGCAGGCAAGGGTAGAAAAAAGAAGAGCCCAGAGCAACTGTAACCCATGGCCTGCTCCGGCAGAAGCTGCAGTTGTTACCGTTCCAGGGCCTATAAAAGCAGCAGCAATAATGAGCCAAAAAATGTAGTTCCAGAATCTAGACTTCATTTCGGAAGATAGTAATTCTGAATAAATCCGTTTTCATGAAACTAGCACCCCACCGATACTTTCAGAGAACCATGCTGAAGGCACCATCGCCACTAAATATAGTCTCCCCCACCTATCTTAGTAAACGAGGCCGGAACCTCTCTGCCGGTCTTGTACCGATAAGGCCCTTTGCTAAACTCAGAGTGAAAAAGGAGATTAACCTAAGAGGAAACCCAAATCTGCCGGATTCTTAAGAAGCCAACCGGTAAGACTGTATCGGCCAACATGCGTGGTCATTACTTCATGCGGAAGCACATCACTTTTGAACAATACTATACGTTTGGCCAATGGCTCAATCAGCTTTTCTTCATTCCCCAGATACAACTTCAGTTCTCCTCCATCACCGGGCTTCCAACCTTCATTCAGGTAAATGATCATTGAGATGAGCCGATTATTCCGGCCCTTAAACTGGTCTACATGCTTCTCATAAAAAGTGCCTTTCGGGTAATAGGCCAGATGGGATTCAAAATCAGCAATACCAAGGTAGCAGTACCGGTTAAGCTTGTCGATCAACTCTCTGATCACCACGAACACATCAGTCAGCTCCAAATCCACACTCGAATCGAGCCAGTATACATGGTCTCCCCTCCGGCTTTTATCCAGGTGGTGATCGGCCAAAGCTCCAATTCCGGCCGGGTCAAACTCATCGTGCCCCAGCTTTTTAAGAAAGAACGAACGCACCGCCCTATACAGGGAGTCATCCAGAAAATCATCTATAACAACATAGTCGTTGTCTGCCAGTGAATCAACCCAGTCAACCCACTGATCATCTTGTACGTTTTGCAACCTGTTGAGCAAGCCAGAAAATCAAAACAAATTTGAAAAGAACTTTTTAATTAATCCTTTATAAGCATGTGAAATTTGTGCGTTCTTACCTTACTTGAATGCCGATTCGGAAACAGACCACTGAGCATAAGGTGCGAGAAAGCAAGCAGACGGTTATTAAGGGGTAATAGACCTTAAAATAATTGATCAAGGCCTTCTGTAGTAGCAACTTGTGATATCAAAGGTCATTCGGATTCGCTTAATCAAATTTTTATTTTAAATCCATGCCTACACATAACTTAGCTATCGTTTTTGGCGGTAAATCTACCGAACACGAAATATCAATACTCTCAGCCAAAAGCATTCTTAAACATTTAGATAGAAGCCAATACTCTCTTTTCATTATAAAAATCGATACTTCAGGGCATTGGTATTTAATTCAAGAAACAGAAATAGACGATAAGCAAGCGGGTAGAGAAGTGGTACTGGTGCCCGGGTCTCCCAAAGCCCGACTCATAGCTGTAGAAAATGGAGAGCTTATTACTACTCTTGACGTAGCCTTTCCGGTACTCCACGGCTTGTTTGGTGAAGACGGAACAATACAGGGGCTTTTTAAAATGGTAGACCTTGCCTTTGTGGGGTGCGATGTACTCGATGCAGCTGCATGTATGGACAAGGATGTAACCAAACGGTTGCTCAGAGATGCCGGCATACACGTGGCCCCATATCTTATGGCTAGCCCCCAACATATCCCAACTTTTGAGACCGTAGAGGCCGAGTTGGGTCTTCCTGTTTTTATAAAGCCCGCCAATCTGGGTTCTTCTGTGGGCGTATTCAAAATTAATTCAGCCACAGAATACAAGGAAAAATTGAAGGTTGCGCTCTCCTACGACCACAAAGTATTAATAGAGCAACAAATTGTGGGCAAAGAAGTGGAATGCTCTGTTTTGGGCAACGAAGAACCCAAAGCCTCCCTGCCCGGAGAAATCATTACCAACACGGAGTTTTATGATTTTGAATCGAAATATGTAGACTCCAATGCCTCAAGTACACAAATACCTGCGTCTATAACCGATGAACAAATAGAAATTGTCAGGGAAACAGCCGTAAAAGCTTATCAGGTAATGGGCTGTCATGGTCTGGCCCGAGTAGACTTTTTTGTGACCAGTGCGGGCGAAATACTTATCAATGAAATTAACACGCTACCCGGCTTTACCAATATTAGTATGTACCCGAAAATGTGGGAGGCTACGGGTATAGGTTATGCCGAATTGCTGGATCTGCTTATTGAACTAGCCTTGAACAAACACGAAAAAGACGCGGCTTTAAATGTAATGGCAAGAGAGGTAAAATAATGTTTCAGGTAGTTTCTCAACACATCACACAGGTTATTAAAGAGCACATGGCAAAAGCCAATGAGCTTACCGATGCTACCTGGCCAACAACAAAACCCGGCACATACACCTCCGAAAGCCGAATTCAAGACTTTATGGCTCGCAACCCGGACAAAACATGTCATTTTATCTGGCACAATCAACAGCTTATTGGTTATGCCGAGTCTTTTCCCCGAAAAATTGGAGTGAACAACTCACAGCTTGTTGTTCTCGGCCTTGGTGCTGTGTGTGTAAATACTGAATATAGAGGACAAGGTCTTGGCGCCCTACTGGTGAGAGCAGCCTTCGAACGAATTGACCAGGGAGAGTTTCCACTCTGCCTGTTTCAAACAGGAGTACCAGGCTTCTACCATCAGCTCAATTGCCGAACCATAGAAAATCGAATTTACAACTCCACCTCCGAAACCCCTGAACAAAACCCCTTTTGGGATCCTTATATCATGATTTACCCAAGTCAATTCAATGGTTTACAGACAGATATAGACTTATTGGGAGCAGGATACTGAAAAAAATCACATTAATTTATTACCCAGTTATTGACTTTTTCAGAAGAAGATTGAAATTGCCTCAAAATTTGCATTAAACTATGAGTTCACCCAGTCCATCAAAACCCCGCGTAATTAAAGATTTTGAGAAGTTGGATAAAGATATTCAAGAGCAAATCAAGCTCGAATATCCTGAAGGTTTTGAAGACAATCTGATTTACTTCACCAACAAAGAAGGCAAAAGAGTTTCTGCCCTGCCTTTTGAAACCGAAGAAAAGTATTACCTCGTTCGAATGACCATTGAGGAAGCTCAGCAAATCATTGAAGATGATGACGACTACGATGAAGATGGCAACCTCAAAGACGACATCCGTGTAGAATATGCCGAAAAGCATAACGAAGACCTGGACGATATGGATGACGAAGACGATGACCCTTATGACGATGCAGATGAGGAGGAGGATGACGAAGACTAATTGAACCAAAGCCTGTTTGGCTTGTTGAGCAATTAGTAACCATCTTCCTTATGAAAATAGGTATTCTCGGAGGCACCGGCATGTTAGGTCACCACGTGGCCATTGAAGCACAAATCAGGCAATATGAATTAGTGCTTATCCACCGGCAAAACACCGACCTGAACAAGGTAATCGATCTGAGGTTCGAATCGAGGGTAGCAGATCTTAACGACAGAGGTAGTTTAATAAAAGCCTTTGAGGGGCTCGATGCGGTTGTGAACTGCGCGGCCTACTACCCTACCACTCCAAAACCATTGGCACAGGAGCTTAAAACGGCACGGTTGCAAATGAAGTTCTTTCTCGATGCCATTGAAATGGCCAAAGTGAAAAGGGCTTTGTATGTTGGAGGGGCGGCCGTTCTACCCAAAGTATTAGACGGCCTGGCCAATGAAGAAGAATCTTTCGATAAAATTCCAGAAGCAGCAGCACCCTATGTGCAGGTAAAATGGCTAATGGACGACATGGCTCGCGATGCGGCCAAAGATGGCCTACCTCTGGTTATTGGTATTCCATCCATGACCTTTGGAGAATATGACTTTGCCCCCACTACCGGACGGCTAATTGTAGAAATCGCTAACCAAAACCTGAAAGCCTACATTAGGGGCAAACGGAACGTAGTAGCCGCTCGCGATGCCGGAAGAGGATTGCTTTATGCCTTAGAGAAAGGAAGAGTGGGTGAACGCTATCTAATCACCGGAGAAAATACCGATATGGATAGCCTGGTAGAAGCCATCTGCGAAAGAGCCAATGTACCTCCTTTGAAAAAAACCATACCCCTCTCCATCGCCAGGTTAATTGCCAGACTACAAGAAACGCGCTACGCCCTGTTTCGCGGAGAAGCACCAAAACTAAGCTCCACAGCAATTGCCGTATTGGCAGGAGGCCAGCCTCTCGATGGTTCCAAAGCCAAAGTGGAGTTAGATTATAGTCCGGAACTGAGCATGAGAGATGCCATAGACAGAGCCTTTATTTGGTTCGAAAAACACGGGTACATACGCAAGTGATTCCAACTTTGAAGTGCCAAACCTTGTCTAGTAGGTTAAATGGCATTTCTATGAAAAAGCTCTTTTACAGTATATATATAATTGCCTTTGCAACGCTGGTAGCTTGCGAAGTTGACAACCCTGCAAGTTTTGACGATTGCCCGGTCAACTTGCTTTGCACCGAAGAGTTTCGGCACTATACCTATAGCCCAAAAACCAATAACCAGCCAATACTATTGGACGATTATTATGTAAAGAACTTAGACAACGGAAACATTTACCTGCATGGTAGTAATCAACTGCCATTGCATGAAGGCCAATACCTGGTAATTACGGATGCTGCCATTTCCGAAATAAAGCGCAAGGGAACCGTAGTACGATTTTTTGGAGTGAAGAATAACACAATCATTTTGGAAACCGACTTTCTGGTAGGTCACGACTGCTGCCATGTAACTCCCCTAAGCGGACCTTTCGATCAACCCTAAACAGGCCACACAAACAGAATCTTACTACTGACCGTCCCTGCTAAGCCCCGTTTTTAAAGCTCCTCATTGAGACGGCATTACCCTCTTTTCCCTGCTCGGGTTAGACTTTATGCCTAACTCCCTTTATCTTGATATAAATTTGGGCTATGACATCGGTCGATATCAACTGTGATATGGGAGAAAGTTTTGGCAACTACATCGTTGGAAACGATGCAGCCATTTTCCCATACATTACCTCGTGCAATATTGCCTGCGGAGCTCATGCAGGAGACCCCTACCACATTGAAAAAACCATAGATCTGGCCATTGCCCACGGTGTGCAAATAGGGGCACATCCGGGCTACCCCGACCTTCAGGGTTTTGGCAGAAGAGTGATTGCCATGCCTAAAGAAGAGCTATCCGCTTCAATCAAATTTCAGGTGGCTGCCCTCAAAGGCCTTGTAGAGAGCAAAGGACACTCTTTGGCCTATGTAAAACCGCACGGAGCCCTCTACAACCAGATGGCCAGAAACAAAGAAACTGCCCGGTGGGTTATACAAGCCATTAAGAGCATAGACAGAAACCTTAAAATAATGGGATTGGCCGGTAGTCATATAAAAGATATTGCTCAGGAGGAAGATCTGGTTTTTGTTGCCGAAGCCTTTGCCGACAGACAATACGAGCTCAACGGTGAATTAAGATCTCGAAACCTTGAAAATGCTGTATTGACCGATACCTACAAAGCCGCAGACCAGATACTATCCATTGCCCTGCATCGAAAAGCACGCACCTTAAACGGTCAGGAAGTTAGCATTGAAGCCCAGAGTTTCTGTATTCATGGAGACAACCCTAAGGCTGTTGATATACTCAAACACATCACACACATTTTAAAGGAAAACGGTATTAACAAAATGCACTTTTAGATGAAAATCAGACCCTTCGGAGAAAGTGCCCTTTTGGTTAGCCTTGAAAACACCATAGACCCGGTGGTGAATGAACGAATAGTTCGTTTTTACAGAAAATTAAAAAGTAGTGGTGAGTTTACCTTCCTGACACCAGCCTATTGCAGCCTGACTGTCGGGTTCGACCGAACCAAATTCACCATTGCCCAAGCCACTGAACACGTAAAGACACTCTGCGAGCATACCGATGATTTAGCGGAAACCGAGTCAAGGAAAATTACCATTCCGGTGTGCTACTCGCCCAGCTTCGCACCCGATATGGAGGAGGTTGCTAAGCACACAGGCCTCAGTTCGGAGAAAATCATTGAGCTGCACTCCCAAACTACTTTCCGGGTATTTATGCTTGGCTTTGTAGCCGGGTTCAGCTATTTGGGCACATTGCCCGATGCACTCCACTGCCCCCGAAAAAAAACACCCAGAAAATCAGTAGCCAAAGGATCTGTCGGGCTGGCCGGCTTACAAACCGGTATTTACCCGGTAACCGCTCCCGGAGGCTGGCAAATTATCGGAAGAACTCCACTCAAGATGTTCGACCCGGCAAGACCACAACCTAATTTGGTATTTGCAGGTGACGAGGTTCAATTCAGGCCCATCAGCCCGGATGAGTTTAAACTGATTGCCATTAAAGTTGATACGGGAATTTATGAGACCGAAATAGAGTATGCCTGAGTGCTTGAAAATACATATGGAAAAACCCGGTCTTTATACCTCTATTCAGGATCTGGGCCGCATAGGCTTTCAAGATGCGGGCATCCCATTTAGCGGGGCCATGGACAAAGAATCTCATAAGATAGCCAACGAACTGGTAGGTAACCCACACCACTACCCCACACTTGAAATCACACAAATCGGCCCTGAAATACGATTTGAAGGAACTGGGCAAATTGCTTTGACAGGAGCCGATATGGCAGCTGAATTGAATGGCAAAAGTATAAGACGCTACGAAACTATAGACATAAAAAACAACGACCACCTCATACTTCACCAGTCAAGATTAGGATGTAGAACCTATCTGGCCGTGAGAGGTCAATGGCAAACAGAGCTTTGGCTGAACAGCCACAGTGCCGTTTCTAATCTGAGCTCAGTAGAGGGTATTCCAAAGCCACTGAAAGCTCTGCAGTGTATCGAAGTATCTACCCCCAACTTTATTCCTCAGCGCATATATCCTGAACACCTCAGGCCGGTCTTCTCTTCATGCTATGTATTACGCGTGGTTACAGGCCCCGAATTCGAACAATTTGGCATTGAACAGATTCAGTCATTTTTCGAGTCTGT
This sequence comes from Roseivirga sp. UBA838, assembly GCF_002296035.1. NCBI lineage: Bacteria > Pseudomonadati > Bacteroidota > Cytophagia > Cytophagales > Roseivirgaceae > Roseivirga > Roseivirga sp. UBA838. Next base: position 17,830 of record NZ_DBHC01000015.1, on the reverse strand, counting down.
TTTTACGGTTAGTCCCGACTCCAACCGAATGGGCTATCGGCTAAACGGAACGCTGGAAAACTATTCAACCCTGAGAGAGGAAATATCGTCAGGAATAGTGCCCGGCACGGTACAAATCACCAAGTCAGGCCAGCCTATAATACTCACTGCCGATGCCCAAACAACCGGAGGGTACCCTAGACTTGCCAATGTTATAGAAGAAGACTTGTCTATTGTGGGACAGATGAAGGCAGGAGATGAGGTGAAATTTATGTTGGTAGGTTTACCAGATCTGTAAATGCGAAAAGGCGATCTCCGTCCGAAATCGCCTTAATCAACCTTAAACTAAAACTACTAACTAATTATTTATTTGATAGTAAGCCGTGCCTTGCAGTTCTGAAAGCAAATCGGCCTGTCTCAAAAGCTTTAATTGTTCTTCTCCCAACTCTGTTTTAATGCCCTCCACAATCAATTGTTGATTGGCATCATAAACCTTCACGTAGTTTACCTCCTCGAACTCCACAATGTGTTCAATAAGGTACTGATCTACATAGGCATCAATCTGCTCTAAGTAATGCTCATCATAAGCCAGTGAGTCGGCCTCCGATTCGTTAGGAAAATTGTTGGAAATTGGTGTGCCGGCCGAAGCTATAATGGTAACCGCCAGCAAGAGTGCCATAATGGCTGAAATTCTACTTTTATTGACCTTTTTCATTGTTGTTTGATATTTTGAGTTCCGCCCGAAGGCGGATAATTTGACCTATTAAATTGACCTTGTTTTTGACCTGCCCATTCGTTTCCAATCGGTATGCCAATTTTTATTAAACACTGTAAATCAGATAGTTACATAAACTCGAGTTTTACAATGCCATTTTCTATGTTCGAAATCGGTCAACCAAGTGAACACTTTTGTGCGTTTTGAGCCTCTCAGGGGCATTTTAAAAGGTTACAGTAAACAATAAATTTTCATGAATTATCTTGCGAGCGCAATGAGAATACCGGAAGCACCAGACCTAAAAAAAATCAACTACGACTTAGCCCCTGAAAAGATTGCCAAATACCCGCTGGCCAAAAGGGATGAGTCTAAGCTACTCGTTTATAATGGCGGAACCATCGAAGACCGGCAATTCAAGGAACTTCCTGAACTGTTAGACCCCAGCACCTCTCTATTTTTCAACAATACCAAGGTAATTCCGGCCAGACTCTTCTTTTCTAAAGATACAGGTGCACAGATTGAGATTTTTCTTCTCAACCCCATTAGCCCAACCCACATCATCAGTCTGATGATGGAAACCACCGGAACTGTAGTATGGGAGTGCATGGTTGGTAACTTTAAAAAGTGGAAAGAGGGAACCACGCTCAGGCGCCATTTGGTACATCATGGTCAGCCTTTTACAATAGAAGCAAGCATTGTAAACAGGGAGTCGAAACAAATCGCTTTTAGCTGGTCAGACCCAAACCTCTCCTTTGCTGAAGTAGTAGAGCTTTGCGGCAAAGTACCGTTGCCTCCTTATCTCAACAGAGAAGATGAACCGGAAGATAAAGACCGTTATCAGACGGTATATTCCAAGCATGAGGGAGCAGTAGCCGCCCCCACTGCCGGATTACATTTTACCGATGAGGTTTTACAGAAACTTGAAAAACAGGGCACCACACTCAACTACCTGACCCTACACGTGAGTGCCGGCACCTTTCAGCCCATTAAAACCTCCGATGCCCGAGAGCACCCCATGCATTCGGAGCAGGTAGAAGTAAGCAAAGAAGCCATAAAAGCGTTGGTAACGGCTAAGAAAGTAATTGCCGTTGGTACAACCTCCATGAGAACCCTGGAAAGTCTCTACTGGTATGGCGTGCGCCTAATGAAGGGAGTCACTGAATTCTCCATTGGTAAACTGGAGCCCTATGAGCATGAAGAAAGCCTTCCCGACCGAAAAATAGTATTCGAATATATGCTTGATTGGATGACCTCCAACTCTGTAGAAATTATAAGCGGTAAGACAGAGATATTCATTATTCCCGGCTATGAGTTTCGCGTTTGCGATGGACTAATTACCAACTTTCATCAACCCGGAAGTACACTTATGCTACTGGTTTGGGCATTTATTGGTGAAGACTGGAAAGCAGTATATGACCATGCTCTTTCTTCCAACTACCGTTTCTTAAGCTATGGCGATTCTTCTCTTTTACTTCCCCAATAACCAATGAATTTTATCTATATTCAGGCATGATGCAAGCTAGCGCTACCGAAGAGTCGGTTTCGGCACTTAACCGACTGGTTCAGTTCATCAATAAACACGTTCCTTTTCTAGATCAGTCGTTTTCGTTTGTTGGAGAAGAGCTTACAATTACACACGTAATTGTCCCCATTCTCTTCCTCATCATTCTCAACCTTTTTGGCAATATATCCCGCGCCCTACTCATCAACCGGGTACTCAACCGATATATAGATGACCGAAAAACCATTCTTTCTATTGGCAATACCACCAAATACACCATCCTAATCATTGGGGTTACGGTGCTGCTGTCAAGCATTGGTATAAGCAGCAATTCTGACCTGAACGTGCCACTGTTTGGTGAAGAGGAAAAAAAGGTAAAGCTCTTTGATATACTGCGCATATCGTTTCTTTTCTTCCTGCTCATTTTCGTCACCAAAAAGCTCAAGATTGTATTCGTTCACCAAATAATGTCCAAATACAGTAATGACATTGGTGTGAGCCAAAGTATTGGTACCATTGCCCAATACCTGGCCATAATTGTAGGCGGATTCATTATAATTCAAACCAGTGGAATTTCGCTTGGCTCGCTCAACGTGCTGGCGGGAGCCTTGGGTGTGGGTATTGGTTTCGGATTACAGAATATTGCCAACAACTTTATTTCCGGACTCATCATTCTGTTTGAGCGCCCCATAAAAGTAGGCGACCGAATTGAGGTTGGCAATGTAGCAGGCGATGTAGTAAAAGTCTCTTCGAGAGCCACCACAGTAAACACCAACGACAACATTTCGGTAATTGTACCCAACTCAGAGTTTATCAATCAGCGGGTCATTAATTGGAGTCACAACGACAGAAGCATTCGGTTTCATGTTCCGGTGGGTGTCTCTTACAACGAAGACCCTGCCAAGATTAAAAAAATATTGCTCGATGTAGCTGCCGGCCACCCTGATGTGTTGAAAAAACCCGCGCCAGATGTGCTCTTTTTGGAGTATGCCGATAGTTCGTTAAACTTTGATCTGATGATCTGGACAAGCACATATATTAACCGACCAAAGGTGCTCATTAGCCAGCTTTACTTCGAAATTTTTGAGAAGTTCAAGGAACACGGGGTTGAAATTCCGTTCCCGCAACGCGACTTACATATAAGGTCGGGCTGGCCTTCAGATGCTAAAGACAGGTAATCGTTTTCAGAGTAAACAACAATTTTGTGTATAGCTGGTTCATGATTTTAACTAAATTGGCGACATCCAAACGTTGAGAAGATGAGGGTAATTATAGCGGGAGTTGGAAATGTGGGGTTTCATTTGGCGAAGTTACTTAGCCAGGAAGGTCAAGACATTGTGTTGATCGACCAGGCTGCCGACAAACTGAAAATGGCTGCCAATCAGGTCGACTCGGCTACCATTAAGGGGACAGCCACATCGTACAGCGTATTAGAAGAAGCCGGAGTGAGCGAGGCCGATTTGCTCATTGCCGTAACCTCTTCAGAAGAAATTAACATTACCACGGCCATTATAGCCAAACACCTGGGCGCCAAACGTACCATTGCCAGAATTTCCAACACCGAATTTCTCTACAAGAAAGATAAGCTCAACCTTAAGCATTTAGGTATTGACGATATCATTTCGCCAGAATCACTAGCCGCCAAAGAGATCAAGCGCCTATTAAAAGAAGTGGCTATTACCGATAGCTTCGATTTTGAAAAAGGGCTGTTGCAGCTTATTGGGGTGAACATTGAATCGAAAAGCCCACTCATTGGCAAAAGCATGGTAGAGGTAGCTAAGATTAACCCCGACCAGGCTTTTATGACCGTGGCCATATTGCGCAACAATGAAACCATAATACCTTATGGCGACACCAAGTTTTTAGAAAATGACCATGCTTACTTTGTAACACAACCCGAATGTGTTGAGAAACTCTTATTCCTGGCCGGCAAGAAAAAAGAAGGGGTAAAAAGCATGATGATTCTTGGAGGTTCGCGTGTTGGGTTTCATGCGGCTAAAATTCTGAGCTCCCGATACAACGTAAAGCTCATTGAACGCGATGCCCAGAAATGCTTTGAACTGGCCGATCAACTACCCGATGCCATGGTAATAAACGGTGACGGTAGAAATGTGGAGCTTTTGGAAGAAGAGAGCATTAATGAAATGGATGCTTTTATTGCCGTAACCGGTGATTCTGAAACCAATATTATTTCCTGCTTGGTGGCCAAGAAAATGGGTGTAAAGAAAACCATAGCTATGGTTGAAAACATGGACTACATTCACCTTTCACAGAGCATTGGAGTAGACACCATGATCAACAAGAAACTCATTGCAGCCAACTTTATTTTCCGCCATGTTCGGCAGGGTGAAATTGTGTCTATCACCAGTATTCATGGAGTAGATGCCGAAATTCTTGAGTTCGAAGTGCAAGAGAACTCCAAAATAACCGAGCACCAGCTTCGCAACTTGCAGTTCCCTAAATCGGCCATTATTGGTGGGGTAATCAGAGATGGCAAAGGCCTTACTACTCCTGGTAATTTCAGGTTTCAGGCCAAAGATCGTGTGGTAGTACTCTCTAAACCGGAATGTATCAAGAAAGTGGAATCTTACTTTATTTGATAACTTGTAGCCACCATGTTTAACTACAAGGTCATCAGCAGAATATTGGGCATACTCCTCATTATTAATGGAGGTTTCATGGCCCTGTGTTTGCCGGTTAGTATTTATTACTGGGAAACGGACTCGGTATCTCTGGCTATATCGAGTGCCATTACGCTTGCCTGTGGTTTTTTACTTAAGCACCTGGCCCGAAACAATAAAAACAAAGACCTAAAGAAAAAAGACGGATACCTTATTGTGACCTCCGGCTGGATAGTTATGTCTTTTTTTGGTGCACTACCCTATCTGATTAGCGGAGCCATTCCATCGCTCACCGATGCCTTTTTCGAAACCATTTCGGGCTTTACCACCACCGGGGCGTCCATTTTAAATGATATAGAAGCAGTGCCAAGAGGCATACTCTTTTGGCGGAGTCTTACTCAATGGATTGGAGGTATGGGAATCATTGTGTTGGCTCTTGCCATACTACCCTTCCTTGGTATTGGAGGCATGCAGCTTTTTGTTGCCGAAGCACCGGGCATTACACCAGACAAACTACAGCCTCGTATTCAAGAAACAGCCAAACGTTTGTGGTACATCTATGTGGGCCTTACCCTTACCGAAGCCATATTGCTATACCTGGCCGGCATGGGAGCCTACGATGCCATAAACCACAGCCTCACCACTATGGCAACCGGTGGTTTTTCAACCATGAATGCCAGTCTTCAGGGGCAGCCTGCTGCCATTCAGTACATTATCATAGTTTTTATGTTTCTGGCCGGTACCAGTTTTACCCTCACCTATTTTGGTTTAAAAAGAAACTTCACCAAGATTATTAAAAACGAGGAGTTTGTAGTGTATCTGCTCTTTACCTTGGCCATCACCGTGATTGTGACACTAACACTACTTGTAGTTACCGACCATGGCATAGAAAGATCGTTTAGAGACGCTTTGTTCCAGGTTGTTTCACTCATCACAACAACCGGCTTTGTTTCGGCCGACTACACTCAATGGGCTCCTTTCCTGTCTGTTTTGTTCTTTATACTCCTTTTTGTAGGAGGTTCCGCAGGCTCTACAGCCGGTGGTGTGAAGGTAATCAGACATGTAGTTCTTTTCAAAAACTCGTTCCTGGAACTCAAAAGACAATTACACCCCTCGGCCGTGATGCCTGTACGCATTAGTGGTAAAGCCATAGAACAAAACATAGTGTATAATGTTCTGGCCTTCATTATGATATATATCCTCGTCTTTCTTGTTGGTGTAACCCTCCTTTCCTCTATGAATGTAGACTTCGATACGGCTTTTGGAGCCGTGGCTACTTCGTTAGGCAATGTGGGTCCGGGAATTGGCGATGTAGGGCCTGTCGATAATTTTTCAGGCATGCCCATGGCTGGTAAGTGGTTACTTGCTGCCCTGATGCTTCTCGGCCGTCTGGAGCTGTTTACCGTACTTATGCTGCTTTCTCCACACTTCTGGAAGAAGCGCTAATCATTGCTCTCCGACCATTAGAATCCAAACAACCCCTTCTTTTCCTTTATTTCAAAGCCTGCTTCCTTTACCAGGCGAATAACCTCTAGCTTGTCTATAGCCTCTCCCTTTACGGTTAGCCATTTATCTCTGGAGTTGGTATCTACCTCCCAATGGCTAATACTCCTGGCCTTTTCCAGGTAGGGACCAACGGTTGCCACACAGCCTCCACAGTTGATATTCGTTTTAAAAACAGACTTCTTCATTTTATATAATTCATTTGTGTAGATTTACAGCATATAATAAGTATAGTCGCTTTACACCAAGCGATACGAATCTTTCACGAATATAGTTCACGCTTTGACCTTTGCAGAACTCAACTTACATGAAGATGTACTAGCCGGCTTAGATGCCATAGGCTTTGAAAAAGCTACCCCCATTCAGGAAATAGCCATTCCTTCTATAATCGAAGGAAAAGACCTTATTGGCTGTGCACAAACCGGAACGGGCAAAACTGCCGCTTTTTTGTTACCTCTTATGCACAAAATATGTGCTCAAAAAATTGAAGATGATCATATCAACTCTATAATCATCTGTCCAACCCGCGAACTGGCCATTCAGATCGATCAGCAGTTACAGGGGCTTAGCTACTTTACGGGGGTGAGCTCCATAGCCATTTATGGCGGAGGCGATGGAGACTCTTTTACACAAGAAAAACGTGCCTTATCGCAAGGGGCTCACATAGTTGTGGGCACCCCGGGCAAGCTTATATCGCACCTTAACCTTGGCTATGCAAATGTGAAGCAGGTACAAAACCTGGTATTGGATGAAGCTGACAGAATGTTGGACATGGGGTTTCTTGATGACATCAAGAAAATAATTTCCTTTCTCCCCAAAAAACGCCAGAACCTGCTCTTTTCGGCCACCATGCCACCCAAAATAAGAAGTCTGGCCAAAGAGATTCTTACTGACCCTAAGGAGGTAAATATTTCTATTTCTAAACCGGCAGAACGGGTCACACAAGTTGCTGTATTGGCTCACGACAGTCAAAAAATAGAGACCATAAAGCATTTGCTCAGATACAACGATGTACCTAGCCTTATCATATTTGCGTCTACAAAACTGAAAGTGCGCGAGATCACCAAAGCCCTGCAAAAAGAAGGGCTGGACGCTAAAGAGATTTCTAGCGATTTGGAGCAAAAGGAGCGTGAAGACATTCTCCGGCAGTTTAAGAATCGCAAACTGCAAATTCTGGTGGCCACCGATGTAATTTCAAGAGGCATCGATATAGACAACATCGATATGGTGATTAACTACGATGCTCCCAACGACCCGGAAGATTACATTCACCGTATTGGAAGAACCGCAAGGGCAGCCTCAGAAGGTGAAGCCGTTACGTTTATCAATGAAGACGACATGTATAAGTTTGCCCGAATAGAGCAAATGATGGAAATGGAGGTAAGAAAAATACAACCGCCTGAGCATGTGGGACCCGGCCCTGAATACAACCCCAAGTCGAGAGGCAATCACAGGGGGGGCAGAAAACCATTTAGAAAAGGAAAAAGGAGGTAGCCCCCCTCCTTTCCATTAACCCCATATAGAGGGCTCTCCGATAAACGTTTTGACTCACATAACCATTGGTGTTCGAGATGAACTCTCAACCTTATTATTCAATTATTAATCTGGTTAATAAAATTCATCTCAGCAACCTGCCTGGCAGTCCTTAGTGGGTACAAATTCCAAATTCACACTCCACCCGAATGCCGACCATACCTGGCTGAGCATCAACTATCAATAGATTCATTTGCCGTACAGCCGGAATATTGAATCACTCCTCATTTTTAAGCGCTTCGAAAACCCTTTTTGTAGAATATTGAATACGTAAGAGGTTTGTGAGGTCTCCTTTGCTGCGAACAAAGCTGGAGTCCTTATCGTCTTCTGCAAAGATTCATTTGGTCATACTCAATTCAACAACTATGAAAAATCTTGCCTACGCTTTTCGGGTATTGCTGAACAACAAGTTCTATGCATTCCTAAACATTTTTGGACTAGCCCTGGGGCTGGCCGTAAGTATTATTATTCTGCTATATGTGCAGAGCGACCTGACTTTTGATAAGCATCATGAAAAATGGGATCAGGTTTACCGAATAGAATCCAAATTCTACATTCCGCCAAAAAACGATGAATTTGCCTTAACCTCTCAGGCTTTGGCCGAAACCATGAAGATGGAATTTCCTGAAATCCAGGCTTTTACCCGGATACAAAGTGCAGGGCAAATTCTCTTCAGAATTGATGACAATAGCTTTTATGTAGACGACATGTACTTTGCCGACTCGGCCATGTTCCGTTTGTTCACTCACGAATTCATACAAGGCGGCCCCGAAACAGCTCTTGTAGAGCCTCGTAGCCTTGTATTGACAGAGAGCACTGCCAAGCGACTTTTTGGCGATAAAAACCCGCTCAATGAACTGGTTAAAACTGATTTAAACACCTTTACTGTAAAGGGCATTATCAAGGATTTGCCTGACAATGTGCACTTGCGCTTTAATGGACTCATTTCTTATACTACTATTACTTCCGGCCAACCTCCACTAAATGCACAACAACGCACAGGGCAATTGTGGAATGTGAGCACCTACTCGTATGTGCTTCTGCCCAAGAATTATGAGGTAAGCAATATTTACAACCGGTTTCCACAGCTCTTCGATAAGTACATGGCACCCATTCGCCAGTTTGCACCATCGCTTAGAGAAGCCAGCTTTGAACCCAGGCTAGTACCACTCAACGAAGTACACTTCAACTCAAAGGTGCAGTATGATCTTGCCACAGGCAACAAAGCTTACACACAGGCTTTTATAGCTATAGGTTTGTTTGTGCTCCTGCTGGCAAGTATCAATTATATGAATTTGGCAACGGCCAGAGCCACCAAACGATCGAAAGAGGTGGGTATTAAAAAAGTAATGGGTTCTTCAAAAGGCAAACTGGTTTCGCAATTTTTGAGTGAGTCTATACTCATTACATTTTGTGCACTGATTCTGGCCATAGGTCTTGTGTATCTGTTGTTAATGGGTACAAATCTCAACTCTGTACTCGACAAAAACCTTAGCCTCAACTGGGGAGAAAACCCTCTTCTGTTGTTTGGCTCGTTGGGCATTACCATTTTGCTCGGGATACTTTCCGGCCTCTACCCGGCCTTCTACTTATCGTCAATTTCTGTTATTACAGCCATGAAAGGCTCTGTAAAATCGGGCCCAGGAAGTGTGTTCTTAAGAAAAGTACTAGTAGCCTTCCAGTTTTTTGTTTCCATCGGTGTGGTGATTGCCACTTTACTCATGAGCAACCAAATCAGCTATATGCGAAATAAGGACCTGGGATTCAACAAAGACAACGTGATTATTATTCCTACACGCGACACCTCCCTGGTACGCAGACTGGATGTGATTCAGAATGAACTGAAGGAAAACCCGAACATTATTGATGTAACCACCACTACCGGCTTAAGCGCCAGCAATGCCAACTCTGTAGGTAATAGGCTAATTGGTGGTGGCCGGCAGGTGATGATGGTTGAAGAAGCCGATACCACACTAAAAACTGACACCTATAACGTGATGTTTGTGGGTGAAAACTTTATAAACGCCATGGAAATGGAACTGGTAGCCGGCCGCGATTATGACGAAAACATTCCTACCGATTTAACGCAAGGCATATTGGTCAACGAATCCATGGTGCAGTATCAGGGTTGGGCCAATGCAGAAGAGGCCATTGGAAAGCGTGTTCAGAATGCCGGGCAACAGGCCAATCCAAGTCGAATTATTGGTGTTGTCAAAGACTTTAATGCTTTCTCCCTTCACATGAAGGTAGAACCAACCATTATTCTTCGCTATGAGCGTTTCGGAGCCGGTGCTATTGCACAATTTAGCCCTTCGGTAGTGGTACATGCCAAAGATGGCAGTTTACAACAAACCCTGGACTATCTGGAAGACAAATATGCCGAACTAGATCCTAGTCATCCGTTTGAATACGGTCTGCTCGACACGCAGGCAGAGAATCTATACCGATCGGACAAACGTCAAAGCCAGCTCACTGCTTCGCTTTCATACATTTGCATACTCATTAGCTGTCTGGGACTTTTGGGGCTTTCCAGCTATACCACGGCCACCCGAATAAAGGAAATTGGGGTTAGAAAAGTGCTTGGGGCATCTATACCTCAATTGGTATATCTTATTTTCAAAGATATAATGCTTTTGGTAATAGTAGGTTTTATAATTGCCACCCCTGCCGCCTACTGGCTTATTGAAAACTGGCTACAGGTGTTTCAATATACCATGGATTTGCAGACAGTGATTGTTGGAGCCGCTGCCATAGCCGGCACTTTAGCCCTGCTTATTGCTTTCCTCACCGTGGCGTTTCACTCTTTAAAAGCTGCACAGCAAAATCCGGTGAAGGCGCTAAGGTATGAGTAATGCCATGCATATAGGGCGCCTGGCGTCTCACTGCAGAAACAAAAAAAGGCTTCCGATTGGAAGCCTTTTTTTGTGGCGGAGAGAGGGGGATTCGAACCCCCGGTACCAGTTTCCCAGTACGACAGTTTAGCAAACTGCTGGTTTCAGCCACTCACCCACCTCTCCGTAGTGGTTGTCTTGCTAAAGGTTTGCAAATATAAACGATCAACTGATAATTCAATAGGTTGCAAACAATTATTCAGCCCATATTTCAATAAAAAAACCAACCGGTTTGGTTGGCTTTTTGTCGGGGTGGCAGGATTCGAACCTGCGACCTCCTGCTCCCAAAGCAGGCGCGATAACCGGGCTACGCTACACCCCGTTTCCCTAATGGGAGTGCAAATATAGATGCTTTTTTTGTTTTGCAATATTTAGAATCATGAAAATTTGAACCTTTTGACCATAAAAAAACCAGCCTCCGGCTGGTCTTCCTTACATCTTTCTCATTTTCAATCTTTTCCGTCAGACGTGCGGGCCGTTACGGTTCCTCGAATACTCAAAATAACCTGCTTATGATTCGCAGCATTGGTTACAAGAGTAACGGTTTTGTTTTGCGACCCCATTTTAGCCCTGGTGTCGAATTTCACATACACTTCTCCACTGGCTCCGGGGGCAATGGCCTCTTTGGTATACTTAGGCACTGTGCAGCCGCAAGAACCTCTGGCCGAGAGAATTTTTAAGGGTTCTGTTCCAATGTTTTTAAACTTAAATGTGTGCGTGACGGAATCGCCCTCAACCACGCTTCCAAAGTTGTATATCTTCTCCTCAAACTCAATCATTGGACCGGTAGTAACAGCCGCTTCCTGAGCCTTCAAGCCAATAACTGCTACTAGCATTAATAGGGAAACTATAATCTTTTTCATACCTGTGAATTTACTGTTAAAAATAGGCTTTAATGTACGGATTCAAAACACTTACGGTTCGGCAATTGCCGTGTTTATAAAATCAAGAAAAGGCACAATAGCCTTGTAGCTGTCAAAAACCAATTCCGAAAAATCCTCAGAATAAAAATCTCCCCTACTCAATGGTTTAAAAACTGCCAGACTCTTCATTTTCAGAAGCTCTATATGTGGATGATCGTTGGAATAGCCTTTTGGGCTGGATTTGAGTTTGTCTTCGTGGTACAGCCTAAAACCCTTCGGATACAGCTGCTCCTTAAGTGTGATGGCCAGTTTTTCGCCCTCATAGTCAATCTCCTGCCTCAAAAGCTTAAGCTTATATGAAGGCGGATGCCAAAGCCCTCCGGCTATAAGCAGTTCGTCTACTCCCAAGTGTACATAAAAGTCGGCCAACCCCTTACCGTAGCCAAAACCCACTCCAAAATGGTCTTTGTAGGTAGGCCTGTCCGGATGAAACATCAGGTTGTTGTTGATTCTGTTCAGTGCCCTACGGGCATTGGGCTGTACAACTCTGGGATCGAACAAACGAATGCGCTCAAGTATGGGGTCAAATAGTTCGACAAGCACATTCTTAGCTTCTTCGTAGCGGTTCCTGTGCTTATCCATCCACTCCTTAGAATTATTGACCGAGAGCTCTTCCAGAAATTCAAAAATCAATTGCTTCGACATGTGCATCCAACAGTTAGCAGCAAACTTTGGTTTAGTCTACTTTAATCAATTAATGAAATGCCGTTCAAATCAGTCGTTAAATACTCTGTCATCACATCGAAGAAAGGACGAATAGCCAGAAAAACTGCCAGGACCATTTCGAGAAAATCGTCAGCATGAACTTCTTCGTCAGAGAAAGACCGGAAAGCATACATAGACTTGTGCCTGAGTAAGTCTATCGATGGATGGTCTTTGGCATAACCTTTAGGAGCCGTTTTCACCTTCTCCCCCATTAACTCACCAAAGGTTTCCTTAAATACCTCCCCCTCAATAACCTCCCTGAGTGGTGTATCGTCTTGAGCAATCTGAGCTCTAATTAACTTAAGATCTTCCGAATTGGGCTGATAAAAGCCTCCCCCCACTACCGTTTCGTTGGGTTTAAAGCGGAAAAAGTAACCTCCCCTAAGCTGCGGCTTAATGCGAGAGAAACTCCCTGCAAACCTGGGGTCATAGGGTCTCTTGTCATTAGAGAATCGAACGTCTCTATAAATGCGCATCAGACTCTTCTTGCCAGATACAGTAGTAATCTGGTCGGTCTCTTTTAATCGGTTCAATAACTCATCCACAAAGCTTACAACATGTAGTTGCGCCTGCTGGTACTGGGCCTTATGCGCATTGAACCAATCACGATTATTGTTGGCGTCTAACTTTTGAAGAAAAGCAAAAACGGATGGAGGAATAGATGTAATACTCATGAACATTGAAGTTAAAACTAGTATGACAAGAACCAGACGAATTAGTGAAAAATTCCGAGACATTTTTTGCCAGAACTCAATCGCGGCCTATTCCATCTGCCATTTGAAAACGGTAGAATAGTGTTGGTGATTTTACTGAATCACTTGTCTAAATCAACGGTCTTAAGCTCGGTCGCTTTGCACCCATTTGCACTTCGAGAACACCTGTTTAAAAGTTAACATGCAGGCTTGGCTTACCTCCATACTATTGGACTTAAGCCCTGCATAAACCAACATAAGAATATTGAATAATTTGGATATGGAGCAACAGCCATTTCCCTAATAATCGGTGATGGAAAAATCTATGAAAACCACACGATGTCAATCACTCTTTATCATAGATAGCTAAAAACCTTCGACTCGATTAACGGTGGTCTGTGTAACAGTTTGCAGGCAATACTTCGCTCAATTTTTGATATACCTTTTCTTCCGGCCTTGGTAGACTCATTGCCTCCAGCAATTGTGTTAACTGAAGCGAATTGCGTATACCAACTACCACACTGGTAACTGCTTTGTGATTTAAAATCCAGCCTAAAACCAATCGCAGCCTCAGGCTTTTCTCAATTGAGAATAACTCCAATTTATTTTTCAGTAAATCAACATCTTGTAAACTATAATTTAAATAATCACTTGATTTATTATTAAGCAGAAAACCCTTTGCCAAAGCTCCCCTTACCAACACTCCTACTTCCTTTTCATGCAGCAAATTCAGCAGTTCTTCCTCAGGTCTTCGATCGAGTAAACTATACTGAAGCATGTTTGAAACCCAACCGGGTTGTCCTGCAATTTTACGCACCACGTTGGGACGAATGGATGAAATACCATAGTGGAGTATCTTACCCTTCTGCTTTAGCCAGTCAAAGGTTTCTACTATCTCATCCCAGTTGTCGTTAAGCGTTCCCCCATGAAGCTGATAGAGATCAATGTAGTCGGTCTTCAACCTTTTTAAACTCTTATCTACCGAACTTAGAATATGACTTTTCGAAGGACACCAATTAAAGCTCTTACCACCGGGATCAGCCACGTTACCAACCTTGGTGGCAATTCTTATCTCTTTTCTAAAGGTCTTAACAGCCGCTCCAAGACACTCCTCGCTCCAACCGTTTTGATATACATCGGCCGTATCGAAATAATTGATTCCTGCTTCGAAAGCTGACTGAATGAGCCGGTAGTTTTCGTGGTTATCGCGACCAAGCGACATGCAGCCAAAGCCAATTTCAGAGATCGAAAATCCAGCCCGGGGCAATGGCCTACATCTCATCGTCCGGTTGCTCTATATTACTCAGATTCCCGTTCTCACTGAGGAGCACAGCCAGGCCTCTGGTGGATTTGAACTGAGCCGAAACAATGACGATTACGGAGATTACGGGTACGGACAAAATCATACCTAATATACCCCAGATGCTGCCCCAAAAGGAAAGAGCAATAAGTACCACCAACGGACTCAGGTTTAGCGTGCGCCCCATGAGTTTCGGCTCCACATAATTACCTACAAAAATCTGGACTGCCTCAATAATGAGAAAGACATAAAGGAAGGGCCAAAACGAAGCAAACTGAAAAATAGAGAAGATGGCCGGCAGCAAGGTAGCTACCAGAGACCCCAGGTAGGGTATAAAATTCAACACAAAAATAATAAAGGCCCAAAGCACCGGAAAGTCTACCCCAAGTGCCAATAGCAACAAATAGCTAATGGTACCTGTGAGTAAGCTTACCTCGGTTTTAACAGTAAAGTATTTGTTGATAGAATTACTGATTCGATCGAAAATGACAGCCACATTTTCTCGACTCCCCTCCTTTCGAAACATATTTTTCAGCTTCTGATCGAGATAATTTTCTTCAATAAGGAAGAAGACAACATACACTATAACCAAAGCAAAATTACCCAGAGCAACGCTCAATGAGTTAAATATTTTACTTAGGATGGACTGATAATCAATACTCTGAATAGCGTCTTCTATATTGGGAATGAAATCGTATCGCCCGGTAAACTCTCTCATTTGCGCCAGAAATAGCCTAAGGTTCTTATCGTAGCTATCGGAATTGGCCGTGATGAGCGAAATATTGACCGATATGATCTGATAAACTCCGTAGATAAACGATACGGTAAGCAAAAAGGCCACAACCCGCTGCAACCACTGCGGAAGCGACCGACCACCAATGGTTAGCTTGGCAATGTACTTGCGGGTGGTGCGTATGAGATACCACACCAGCAAAGCCAGCACAATTGGCTCCAGAAAAGACCTAAAGTAAATTAGCGAGAAAACTGCCCCAACTAGAATAATGGTCCAATAAGCTCCCTTCTTTAGGTTTTCTGTAGATACGTCTGTCTTCATGCTAAGAATATAAGCTTGAAGATACAGGAAATGACGATTTTTATTGCTTCAACAATCGCTTTTTGATGAGTCCCAGATTAGTACTTATCCAAACCACATAAACCCCTGAAGGCTGCTCAGCCATATTAAGGCTTGTTGCCTTTTGATTATTGATCGCTTGTTGAACTAGGGGCTCACCCAGCGCATTAAGCAAACGCACCTCTTGAATGTATGCTCCATTGTTGGCTCCTAATTTTAAATTTACCATCTCTGTTGCCGGTTGAGGATACAATTCAAGGGTACGGGCCCATTCAGGCTCAGTCTCTAGCCCCAGCACCATTTCTCCAGTACCTGACACTGCCAGCTGTTGACTACCGGCCGATGAGGTGATTTCAAGATTGCCGCTATACGTTTTAGCTTCCGTTGGCGAGAATGTAACCTCGATTGTCACTTCTTCTTCTACATTTAGCGTAGCAGAGGTTTTGTTTACAGAAAATCCATCGGGAACAGTGATATTACTAATTTCAAGGCCATCATCTTCTCCGGTGTGTGTGAGCGTTATACTTAGCGAAGAACTCTCTCCTACCTCTGTGGAGGCAAAGGCCAGCGTGCCGGTTATGGAAAGAGAATGCTCTATCACGTTTTCTACAATGATATCAAACTGCTTCTCGGCCGACTGATCTCCTGCTGTGGCCTTTACTCGAATGCTGAGTTCATGCAGGTCTTCATAGTTGAACACAGCAGCCGTTAACAGTTCATCGGCCGAAATAGAAAACATACTGTTGTGAGTATCACCTTCTCCGGCAACCAGAGTGTAGGTGATATCTTCAGTAGCCCCCTCAATAAAGAATTTCCCTACTGCGGTTCCTTCTTCGGCACTTTCGGCAAAACTGTTATTGTCCAGTTGAATGGGAACGTCATTCTGACCTCCTCCTTTTCCATCATCGCCACATTCAGTAGAGCCAAATCCTTCTTCCAGCAAATCATACTTATGCATAAATACACCACCACCAGCCTGATCGTAAGTCATATACAGATAGTTCCCCTTAATGAGTAAGTGAGGTCTGAAATTCCTCTGAGCTGTTACATGTTCGCGATAAATTAGATTGAAACAGCGATCGAAAACAGCCAAATCCACATGCTCTTCATCTAGCACCTCTCCCTCATACAGATGCTGGTATCCAACATACCAATATCCGGTTTGTTCGTCATGAGCAACCCCTGTCGCAAACCAGTTGGCGTTTCCATTTTCACTATCAATGAGCGTTCGGGGCTCCTGTGCAGCCGGTTGAAAATCTTTGTCCCACTCCGTTACTATCAGGTCAGACTCTCCTCCAAACATACTCCCGGTAAACAAGTGTATTTTCTCATTTGCATACAGTCCACCTCCTACATTATTGTGGGGCAACGAACCATCGGTTAAAAACGGATCAGAAACCCGGTTGAGGTCGGCATCAAAGCCATGAATATAATGCTGATTGGCTGGTTGAAAATGTCCCACATAAAGCACATCAGGAGTGGTAATAAGAATCATGTCGTTAGTTGGTTTGCCCGGCTCATTCGATGGGCGCGTATCCTGATCCCACACCGTAACAATATCGCCAACCCGTTGTCCCTGGGCATTGAGCTTCACAAGATAGAGCTGTTTGTCTCCGGCCGATGAAAAACTTACATAGTAGGCTCCTTTCCAAAACACGGTTTTATGATCGACTATTTTGGGTAAACCATCGTTCTCTGAAATCACTGCTACCGGGTCTCCCACTCGCTGCATGGCCTCATTGATGTATTGGAAATAGATAATGTTGCCGCGTGAAACAGTCAAACCCATGTGTTCATTTGCCTCGGCCAGTACTCCCCAAATGTTGGCCTGGTCGACCTTGACTGAATCTACCCGATTGAGTGTTTGAGCAGATAGAATGGCAGGAATAAATAAAAAAATAGACAGAGCAAAAGCGACTGTGTTTCTCATAACTTATTTTGGTTGAATCATTTAAGTTACCCGAATACTGCCAATGACCCTAACCCGGCATGAGAGACACATTTTTTACGGACATTTTTTAAGGTTTTGATTGCCTTAAAAAAATGCTTTTCCATATATTTGCACTCGCTTTTGCAAAAGCCCGTTGGTCTGCTAGCTCAACTGGATAGAGCAACTGCCTTCTAAGCAGTAGGTTCCAGGTTCGAGTCCTGGGCGGATCACAGACCAAACAAAACCCCTCTGAACTGGAGGGGTTTTGTTTTTTCGGGTTACTCATGTGCGGTTTCATGGATGTAATCCTAATGTTTCTACCACAAAAGAATCCTCACAACCTCTTCTACCAGTTATTTAACTAGAAACAACTTTCATCCGTTTTCTTTGAGAAAATGATAGGGATCGGTATACACCGGGTTAGGATTAACCTTGATTAAGTCTTTAGGTACCAGATCATGCTCA
>NZ_DBHC01000022.1:53918-112863 GCF_002296035.1 Roseivirga sp. UBA838 | reverse complement strand
GTTACTCCCCTGACAGCGGCTATCTACACCTCCGCTTATCGTCACTGAGCCTACTAAAGGGGTTACGGTAACTGTCTTGGTGGTGCTGGTAGAACAGTACCCGTTTGAACTAACTACCGAAACAGTTGCATTACCAGTGAATTCACTATTCCAAGATACTGTTCCATTGTTGTTAATAGTCCCAGCACTACTGGGTTGTATACTCCAGGTATAGCCCGTAGCATTATTGGCAGAAGCATTATAATCGGAAGTACCTCCTCCCTGACAGCGACTTGAAGCCCCTGATATTGAACTACTTCCTACTTGAGGAACAATACTGCTAATTGTCACACTAGAGGAACCCGCACTCCATTGATTAGTTGAACTTCTGTAAGCTCTGAGGTAGTAAGTACCAGTAGAGGTGACCGTATATGAAGCGGAAGAATTAGAAGTACTCGTGCCACTCGAGTTTGTTCCTTGCCAGTACCACTGAATTCCAGAGGGGGGAGAACCACTCATTCTTATCTCAGTAGATCCACAATTCTGACTAAACACAAGAGGATCGTATGGAACAGGGGGTGGGGTGTAAGCTATTTGGACAAAACTACTGGTAACCAGATACATTTCCGAGTCATTGTCAACAACCATAGCATCAATAAAATCTGTCCCCCCTTCATCCCAACGAATAGTCACACTATTGCCTGATTGAGACATTATGGTACCCTTACCATTATTGATATACCAAGATATTGAAGCTATGTTAGGCCCATTCATGGTGTAAGTCTCTGTGTCATTTTCCACAACAGAAAACTCTCCTGATATGCTATATTGCGCCCAAGCTGATTGAAAAGAGATAGATAATAGTACCGTAAATACCAATACCTTATAACATTGACTAAGTATCCTCATTGTGTGTGGCTTTTACTGCTTTCTAAGATGAATTTGCTTAAAGATCAGGGTTTCACTTTCATCCTTTTTGGATTTAAGCTTTAGCTTCAAATTATTGGTCCCTATTCCGCTAACTATAAACTCCTTTATCTGCCCAGATTCATAAACAACTTTCAGGAGCTTCTCCTTTGAATCATAAATCCAACTTCCTTTTATCAAATCTCCTGAAGGAATAGAGATTGTCAGAAGACCTTGATCAGTGAATTCATAAACCCTAAATTCATACTGACCGCGTAAGAGTTTTTCAAACCGATTACCATTCTTGGTCAACCCCTTCTTTACCTCGCTCGATAAACTCCTAAAAGAACTATCATAATCGAATGCCCAGGTACCAACCAGGCTGTCTTCCAACCGTGACTCCCCCCTTGCACTTTGAGCATTAGAAGAGTCTATTATTAGAAAAAATAGCACAAAAACTATCGTTAGCTTTAGCAAATTCATGTGTTTATCAAATTTAATTGCAGGTGTTTTTTACTTGAACTGTAGCATCATAGGTATTTGGAAGACCATTGGTACTATTGGAATAAATCCTGATGTTAGCGCTCTGATCCCAATTATTAATATTTGTACTACCCGTATATCGTATTCTGAATACACCACTTGATTGAGGTGCTATATAGAGAGGTAATTGGTAAGAACCTGAAATACCCTGACGCCACTCTCCACTTGGATTGTACAATATTTCTAATCCGTCATTCTGATCAGCTTGATCCAGAACAATTTGCTCTACCTCTAGATAATCATTTCCACTATTCTGAATGGTAACAGTAGTTTCTACAAATGGAGCCGTCACAGCAGCACATGTAGAAGTCAGTGACATAATTCTGGAGGGAGTTTCGACACTGGCACTAAGATTAAAACTTAAATATACAGGTCCACTACTGACTTCCTTGATCACAGCACCACCGCTAACCCCTCCTTGTGATGAAGGGGCAGTGAAGGTAATAGGAAGGTTAAAGGTTTCACCCGGTGCTATTGCAAAACTCGAAAAAGAGGTATAAAAATAGGTTGGTAATGCTAAGTGACTGATATCCATAACAGTATTACCCGTATTCTTAATCTTGAATACCTTAGTTTTGGATTCATTTGGTGCAACAACTCCAAAATCTGTTGAACCTTGATTTAGTATGAGCGATTTTGCTTCAGCAGGCTCAAAATTGTAATCATACTGTTTTAAAATATGTCCATTGTCGTCTTTTAAATGTCTAAGACGTTCGTTCACATCATACTCATATGACACACTTAACCTATTGGGATCTGCCTGCTTAATCATTCCCACAAAAGGGTTATGCACATAGGTAGTAACATAGGCTGCACTAGTGTTAGAATGACTTCTAATATCTGACTCAAAATCACTTCCGCTCAAAGCCACATTATATGCCACCAACAAGTCGTTGTAACTAACTCCATTAGCTCTAACAACTGGTAATGTATTATTGTATCCCCAAATCAAAGAACTATATACCCCGGCCTTATCCACTACTTCCAATAATCGGCCTTGGGAATCATACTTGGTAAAATGATTCTCCAACTCATACCCACCAGTAAAGGAAGTGCCGGTAGTTGGCACAAAACTTCCTTTGTCTTTATTATAGCTATATGTCTTTCTAAGCACAATTAGATTGCTGGCATCAACTTCGAAGAGATTTGCCTGGGCAGAAACTAACTGATTATTCACTTCAAACTGGGTTTCGATAATGGGCTCTACGAGGTTCCTTTGAATCATATCTACTAAGACTTGAGGACTACTGCAGTTATCGCAAAGATCATACGGCCTGATATACCTTGTCCTAGTCATTTTCCCTCGTGAACCGAAGGTTTCTTCACTTTGAAGTTGATAATGGGTGTTGTATGAGTAGTTAGTAGTCTGGTCGATATTTCCTGAGCTATGATAGCTTGTAGTTTGTTTCTGACTAATTCCGTCAAAAGTTTGTAACACTTTGTACCTAAAAAAGAACTCTAAGGAGTTATTCGAAAAGATCAAGCGAATGCCCTTTACCTCCCCAGTTGAACTATTGAAATAAGAGTAGGTTGATGACTCTACCGTAAGGCCCTGAGAATTCTTGGAAGTTTCCCCAATCAGCTGTCCATTTTTGTAAGCTTCAGACCCTAGAACTCTATAGTTCTCCCAGTCAGGTTGTAACACCGTGGGCACGTTCTCGAACTCGTAAATCCTTTCATAGCTCTCAGTTATACCTTCGAAAACCTCAACAACTCTCGAATACCCAATATTTTTTCCCTGTGCCGAATGCACAGCCAACATTTCATTGGCAGAAATAAATCGAGTCGCATATGTCCCATCGTTTTCAGGATCCCAATAAAAATAATACCACAGTGGGGTCATTATTTTACCCGATGATTTATTGGGGTTTGTGGCATCCACATATAAGTAACTGGTTTTGCTAGCCCGTTGCCCTTTCTCTGAGTAAGTGCTTTGCCCCTTCAACCTCAGACCGCCTCCATGTACATTTCCTGCATCCCCATTACTGTTAATACTTTCAGCACCATTCTGAACATTTGCACCATCTACATAATAATCGTGCAATTCGTATTCAAACTCTGTGTATCCCCCTGTTGGATAGTAAACTCTTTTAAGTGCCCCTATTTTTGCCATATCGAAGTTAGCCTTAGCATTGCTCGTCTGATAAAAAGTAGCGTTTTGAGGGGTTGAGGTAGAGAAATTATTAATAGCGAACCTTTGAAAAGTAGTTCCATCATAGTTTTGGATGTCTTTGAAGTAGTATCCAAAATTATCTATACCCCAGTTGGATTTATTAGGTAAGCCAAAATCCCCATATTCATACTCAAAACGATATACCTGATCTTCAATGGTAACGGCATTTAGCCTACTCCTCAAGAACTGATAGGCGTCAGTTTGCTGTATGTAATCACTATTAAAATATCCTTGATTAAAGCTTATTTGCTTTTCAAGTGTAGAAAACCCTTGCCCAATTACAGAAATTGAAGTGTAACGTTTAAGATAGGCGCTGCTACTCATGATATTCGAACTACCTGCAGGCGCGTAGCCACCTGCACCCAAGAACCTCTCTAGGTCATAGCGGTCTTCCATAGAAAAAACTATATTAAGCTCACCACTCAGAGTAATGCTTTTAAGGTATACATGCTCTTGAATTGTTCTAAACATTGGAGTGCTGCCCGTTGATAGTGTTTCTCCAAAAGAAGGCTGGGTAATTGAAACATATTTACTTCTTCCATCCGCTTCAAGGTCATATTCGAAGTTAACTACCTTACCATTAGGAGCTTCAAGTCTTTCAATATACCATGAGGTAATATTTCTATAACGACCACTATTTTTTAAATCCGTAAGTGAAGGATAATTAGAGTAACTAACCCATGTGGCCGGACTAGTACCGGCAGTCCCCGAAATTGACGTTGTTCTCTCCTTGACGGAGAAATATCCTTTAAACCCCGCTGGTGTGGTTATTATAAAGCTTTGATCAGCTTCATTAAACGTAACCTTAACGTTGTCGTTATTCAATTTGATCGCTGGAATACCCGAATCAACTATTTTTTGCTCGAGAGTAAATGACCCTGAGTATCCAAAAAAGTTGTAATGAAAAATATCAGGTTGCGTATCTATCCACCCTGAGTTGATATTAGTCCAATAGGTGTCTCCATATTGAATATTATCTACTAATTGCTGAGAATATACGTATCCCTTGGCATTACCATAATTGACCAAATCATCCTTTCCTTCAATAGTCCGAGAAATAAGCGCAGTTGCATTAAGTGTCCAACTTAAGCCTACTTCCGAAGCTTCTTGATTTACCTTTACTCCACCAGCATCATAACTCAATGATATTGGCAGTTTAATTCCCTCAAAATCAAATCGATATAAAGGTATATTAACATTAGAAGTTCCTGTATAAAGGTTGGGTTGTTGGGCACTGAAATTTGTCATCTGAAAGGCATTTGGTGTAGGAGGAACTACCCCTTGTATACCACCAGAAGACTGTGCTCTCAAGGAAGTACAAGTCAAACTTCCTATTATCAATAAAATTAAAGTGGGTTTATTCATGATTGTGTCAAAATTCTAGTTATCCAGTGCCTTACGTAGTAGGTTCATTATTAGCTCATTATCTCTTTTAATACGGTCGACATCTTTTTCCAACTCCGATATTCTATCATTTTTAATATTAATGTTCTTTTCGAGTTCAATAATATAAAGCGTCAACTCCTCTATCTTCTCTAATAGCTTTTGTTGGATTAGCCCCAGATCCTGACCATTGGCTTCTACTTCCTTAGCGGTGGGCACATTGGGAAGGTGGTCGTTTTCCTTAATGAAGGCTTCTAGCTCAGACAAACTTTTGAGCTGATATTCATTTGCAAATACATAATCTGGGAATGAGCCGGGAGCGGCAGAGACTTTTACTTTCTTGGATTCGAGATCACCCTGAATTAAGGCATTTCCATTTACCTCTAGCTTTTCTGAGGGAGAGGTCGTTCCGATACCAACAAATCCATTGTTTTGGATTCTAAACTTTTCTGATTCCGTGTAAGCACCATCTCTTGTAAAAAAGGCAATATCTGGCTGCCCATTGCTGCGATATATTGATCTTATGCTACCTAATGGAGTAGCTCCATTGGCACCTTGGGTGAAATAAATACCATCAAAACTGCCATCGGTAATTCCACCAACGTTTCTTAATTCTAATTGACCTGTTGTAGACTGAACATCCCTAGATATCGTCAACCTCCTTCCTGGATTCATCGTACCAATTCCAACAAACGCATTGTGCTTAAGGCTCAGGACAGGCTTGAATAATGACAAGTCTTTTTCCGAATTATCATTATTCCAGTCTATTCCAACAAAGTTCAAATTTCCATCTCCACCGGAAGTCATATGCATAATCATTCCTTTGCCAGTAGCGGTACCGTTGCCAGGCCACTCTGCCTGAAACCGATTATAATTACCCGAAACAGAGGAAGAATTTAGAAATGCATTAAATCCGATGTACCCGAAATTATTCATCCGTGTACTACCAATAGAGGTGTAAGCACCAACTTTTACATCTTTGCGACTATTATTGTAGTCTGTGGTTCCACTAGTATTGTAGTACTGAATTTGACCGACAAGAGATAATGAGGAAATTAATCCCAGGAGGGTAAAGGCAATTCTTTTCATATACTACCATTTGTCTTTCTTGATTATTTCTTCCTTCAATTGCTGCATTTGTTGTTCCAATTCAAGGTTTTTGATTTCCAGATTTTTCAGCCCTTTGTTTTGTTCGAGTATGTATAAGGTCAGTTCCTCTATCTTCTCTAAGAGCTTTTGTTGAATGAGGCCCAGGTCTTGTCTTTCTTCCTCTATTTCCTTAGCTGAAGGAATTCCAGGTAAATGACCATGCTCCTTAATGTATTGCTGAAGTTCATCTAAAGACAGTAGAGGGTGCCCATCGGAAAAAACATAATCAGGCCAAGCCCCCTCTACCTGAACTTTTACCTTTTCCATTATGGCATCTCCACCAACAGAGAGCTTGTAGCCAGAAGGTAAATTGTCTGTTCCTACCGAGAGCTCATCCAAACTATTGGGCATAATACCCAAAAGTTCTGCAATGGTAGGTTCGTTACCATTCACTTCATCTATGCGGGGGGCATAGAAGTATTGGCGATCGGAGGTATTTGAATCGTAATAGAGGTATGAGCGGTGTCGAAGGCTCGATGTTGAGGTTTGAAATTTGAAATCAGTGATATTTACCACCTTTTTACCAGTCACTCCATCATAAATCCCACCATAATTCTCGGTGCTGTTATCACCACTGCCATGAACATAGCCAACAATCAAATACCATCGATCTAATGTTGGGGGGTCACCTACCCAGAAATAAGCATTGTTGTTTACGGAACCGTCCAAATTCAAAACATGACTCCCGCCCCCAGTGCAACCAAGGTAGCTATGGCCATTATTGGAATTGGTCTTCTTAATCCAAACAGACACTCTATATTCCTTTGAATGGTCAATAGCATAATAATTAGAGTCCCATCCTCCACTTGTCCCCCCCCCTGCATCTGGACTTGCTTTCCAAAGAATCACCCTGTTTCCATGAGGACCAATGCCCCACTCTCTTGTGTTTTCGGATGTTGAACCATTTTGACTGAAGCCGGAAGCGCTACCAGAACCTATAGTCCAGCCATTTAGGTCAAGAAGGTTTTGTGCATAAAAATTGAATGGAAGGCTTAATAGTAATAAACAGGCTAGGGATTTCAGTGTGTGTTTCATTGTTTGAAATTTACCTAAAGTATTAAGTATTTCGATTATTTACATATTAATCTTTCTTAAATCTTACTCTAAAATTGATCATCGGCAAAGTGAATGAAAGAAGTTCATCCAATCATATATTCAAACAACAAAAAACTATATTCGAACAGGAATATGCGTGATCATTCTTAATTGTCACTTTTTAGCTTTTCTATTTCAGCGGCCTGGCTTTTTATGGTCTTTTCCATTTCAATCATGTGAAGCGTCAACTCTTCAATCTTCTCCAGTAGCTTGAGCTGTAAATCTCCCACATCCTGACCATTGACTTCTATTTCTTTGGCATTGGGGATATTGGGAAGGTGGGAATTGGTTTTGATAAATTCTTCTACCTCACTTAAAGACTGAAGCTTATAGTCATTAGCAAAAACATAATCGGGAACCGAGCCGGGGTCGGCCGTAACTTTTACTTTCTTGGATTCGAGATTGCCTTGAACAAACGCATTACCATTAAGAGTGGTATTTCTGAAACGGTCAAAATAAATGGCCGCATAATTCAAATTACCCTTGCCAATAGGCAAGTCTCCGCTTGTAGTTCCCAAACCAAAACCTGCAGTTTCATTATCTGCGTTTATAAAAAAATCGAGATACCTCAAACTTCCAGAAGTATTTTTTGAATCAAACCTCATGCCTTTATTCAAGTTCCCCGTTGAACCTTGAGAATGGGCGAACCGAGCCATTAAATTACCAGTAGAAGAGTTATTAGAGACCGAAAACATCTCGCTACTTGAGGGAGTAGCACCAATACCTAAACTAGAGTTTATAACTCCTCCACCTTCTGTCAAAACTCTATTACCTAACTCGTAGATATGACCATTAGAATTGCTAATGTAAGTACTTTGGAAATCATAAGACATAATATCATCTCTGACCTTAAGCTTACTCCCAATATAGACACCCGTTCCAAAATCATTATTAGCATTGATATAAAGCCAGTTATTGTTAAACGAAAAAGCCCTGCGATCATCAATATCAATACGGTCAGTTTTTATTATGCCTGTTGCCCTTAGGTTACCGTTAATGGTTTGCCCCACAGAAAAGTCATTATTAACATCTGTATATGCCGGATTTTGAGCACTGAGGGAAACTGAAGCCAAGAAGCTTATTGCAATCATTATTTTTTTCATGAGATTTTATTTTGTGTGTAAAGAGGATTTAAAAAAAGTAGAATGGAAGATAACAAAAAAGCCTCCAAGTCAGAGGCCTTCATTTCATAGTTCTATCAATTCAATTTTCTAGTTGGAAGACCTACTTTCCAATATCTTGATTTTCTCAGCCTGACTCTTCACTGTCCGTTTGAGCTCTACCATTTCCTTGTTCTGCTCAATCATATAAAGTGTCAACTCCTCAATCTTCTCCAACAACTTCAACTGCAAGTATCCTACATCCTGCCCATTGGTTTCAATTTCCTTGGCATTGGGAATATTGGGCAAATGGGAGTTTGCTTTGATAAATGCCTCCACTTCTGCCAAGGTCCATAGTTTATAATTGGAGAAGAATACATAGTCGGGAACTGACCCCGGAGTGGCAGTGACTTTTACTTTTTTGGATTCTATATATCCTTTAGCCAAGACATTTCCTCCAACTGATAATTTAAAGTTCGCGGAAGGTGTAACTCCTACACCAAGATTGCCTTCCTTATTTAATCTCATCCTCTCACTGCTTCCTCTAGCTCGAAATACTAAATCATGGTTAGTAGTAGTTCCCATTCACCCATCAGTACCAGCAAAAACAATTTCATTGTGATCCAGCCCCAAACCAAAGTCAGTGCTTCCAACCAGCAACCAAGCACCTGATAAATTTGGGGCTCCTGCAATGGTCAAGTTGCTACTCAAGTTTAATTGGCCATTGGATGCCTTAGTTACCACTTGTTTCCAATTCTGCCAACTGCCATTGTAATTATACCTCAACCATAAATCCTGTTGATTTAGCCCGAAGGCCAATTGAGCATCGTACCTTACATCTCCAAATTGTGTTTGAAGAATCGACCACCAGTTTTGTTGATTAGGAAAATTGTTGGACGCAGGAGGAGCCATAGTGGTATTTATCCAGAACTTGGTGACCGCACCAATTGCATTATTAGCATTGTTAGAAGGTATTCCACGTTCTGCAGTAACATTAGCCTGAGACAAAAGAGTTGAAGAGGTCAATAGCCAAATCAAAGTCATTAATTTTTTTATGATTTTTTATGCGTAAAATATCATTCAAAAAATGAAAACCAATATAAAAGCCTCTTCCAGAAATCTGAAAGAGGCTCTAACTTTTGATGCGAACCCAATATTAGGGTTTGAGATTTGAGACTTTAAAGAAACTATTCCCCTTTTAAGGTAGCGTTCAAATACTCCCTGTTCATGCGGGCAATATTCTCAATAGAAATTCCTTTGGGGCATTCCACTTCGCAGGCTCCGGTATTGGAGCAGTTTCCGAAACCTTCTTCGTCCATTACTTTCACCATATTTCTTACCCGCTCCTTGGCTTCTACTCTCCCTTGAGGAAGAAGAGCAAACTGCGATACCTTAGCTGAAACAAAAAGCATGGCTGAGGCATTCTTACATGAAGCCACGCAGGCCCCGCAGCCTATACAGGTGGCCGCATCGAAAGCTTTGTCTGCATTTGCCTTTTCTATAGGAATAGCATTGGCATCTTGTGTATTCCCTGAAGTGTTTACACTTATAAAACCACCGGCAGCCATAATACGATCGAAAGCAGAACGGTCTACTACCAAATCTTTTATGACAGGGAAAGCCTTAGCTCTCCAAGGTTCAATGTAAATGGTATCTCCATTCTTAAACTCTCTCATATGTAACTGACAGGTAGTAATTTCTCTACCCGGCCCATGTGCTTCTCCGTTAATGTACATTGAACAGCTACCACAAATGCCCTCACGGCAGTCATGATCGAAGGCTACCGGTTCTTTACCTTCCTCAATAAGCTGCTCGTTCAATATATCCATCATCTCAAGGAAAGAGCTATCTGGTGAAATATCAGAGACCTGATAAGTTTCCATCTGGCCTTTTTCCTTTTGACTTTTCTGTCTCCAGACTTTTAGTGTAAGGTTTAATCCTTTATTGGCTGACATATTTCGTATATCTAGGTTCTAAATAATTATTTGTAGGAACGGGTTTTGAGCTCAATATTCTCATAAACCAATGGTTCCTTATGCAGTACAGCCTCAGAAGGCTCTCCTTTATATTCCCATGCAGAAACATAGGTGAAGTTGGCATCGTCTCTCATGGCTTCTCCATCTTCTGTGCTATACTCTTCTCTGAAGTGACCACCGCACGACTCATTTCTGAGTAGCGCATCTCTGGCAAACAGTTCACCCAATTCCAGGAAATCTGCCACACGGCCTGCTTTTTCAAGCTCCTGATTTATACCATCAGGCGAACCTGGTACTTTCACGTCTTTCCAGAACTCTTCTCGAATTTCCTTTATTTCTTCTATGGCTTCTTTAAGTCCTTTTTCGTTTCTGGCCATACCTACCTTATTCCACATTACCTTTCCGAGTCTCTTGTGGAAGTGATCGACCGACTTAGTGCCTTTGTTGTTTACAAAGAAGTCTATCCTGTCTTTCACAGCCTTTTCAGCTTCATCGAACTCGGGAGTGTCAGTCGGAATTGGACCGGTCCTAATATCATCGGCCAAATAGTCGCCAATGGTATAAGGCAGCACAAAGTAACCATCAGCCAAGCCCTGCATAAGTGCAGAAGCCCCCAAACGGTTGGCTCCGTGATCGGAGAAGTTGGCTTCTCCTATAGCATAGCAACCCGGAATAGTGGTCATCAGATTGTAGTCTACCCAAACGCCACCCATGGTGTAGTGTACAGCCGGGTAGATCTTCATTGGGGTTTTGTACGGGTTGTCGGCCGTAATCTTCTCATACATCTGGAACAGGTTTCCATATTTCTTTTCAACTACCTGCTCGCCCATTTGTCTTATCTGCTCTTGGCTGGCATCGTGAAGTCCCTTTACATTGGCCTCCTCTTGTCCATAACGCATAATAGCCGAAGAGAAGTCCAAAAACACAGCCTCACCGGTTTCATTGGTACCTACACCATAGCCGGCATCGCATCTTTCTTTGGCAGCTCGCGAAGCCACATCTCTGGGCACAAGGTTACCGAATGAAGGATATCTGCGCTCCAGGTAGTAATCTCTATCTTCCTCAGCTATCTTAGTCGGGTCCAGTTTACCTGCTCTAATCGCCTCTGCGTCTTCCTTCTTCTTAGGCACCCAAATTCTTCCATCGTTTCGTAGCGATTCAGACATAAGGGTTAACTTAGACTGTTGGTCGCCATGCTGGGGTATACAGGTAGGGTGAATTTGTGTAAAGCAAGGGTTAGCGAAAAATGCTCCCTTCTTATGCACCTTCCAGCTGGCCGATACATTAGAACCCATGGCATTGGTGGAGAGGAAAAACACGTTTCCGTAACCTCCTGAGGCTATTACAACAGCATGAGCCGAATGCCTTTCAATTTCTCCGGTCACCAGATTTCTGGCAATAATTCCCCGGGCTTTTCCATTCACAATCACCAGATCCAGCATTTCATGGCGATTGTACATTTTTATCTTTCCTTTACCAATCTGCCGCGACATGGCCGAATAGCACCCCAACAGCAACTGCTGGCCTGTCTGACCTTTGGCATAAAATGTTCTGGAGACTTGTACTCCACCAAACGATCGGTTGTCCAACAGCCCACCATAATCGCGGGCAAAAGGAACCCCTTGCGCGACACATTGGTCTATAATATTGGTTGAAACTTCGGCCAAACGATACACATTAGCCTCTCTTGAACGATAATCTCCCCCCTTTACCGTGTCGTAGAACAAGCGGTATATTGAGTCTCCATCACCCTGATAGTTTTTAGCGGCATTAATACCTCCCTGAGCAGCAATGGAGTGTGCTCTTCGGGGCGAATCCTGATAGCAAAATGCTTTTACATTGTATCCCAACTCGGCCAAGGTAGCAGAGGCCGATCCTCCGGCCAAACCCGTTCCCACCACTATAACATCAATAAGTCTTTTGTTGGCAGGGTTTACCAGCCTGATATTATTCTTATGCTTGGTCCACTTTTCTGCTAAAGGACCTTCTGGAATTTTTGAATCTAGTTTAGTCATTCTTCCTTACTTAGTGTGAAGTTAAATGATGGAACAAGGCAATGAAGATAAAGCCTGCCGGAATGGCAATAGCATATATATTACCTAATTTCTTTATAGCGGGAGTATATTTGGCGTGTCTTGCTCCCATCGACTGGAAGGCCGAAGCAAAGCCATGTAGCAGGTGCATAGAAAGCAACACAAAAGCCACTACATAAATACCCACTCTCACAGGGTCGACAAATTTGTGAACCAGCTCTTCGTAGTAGCGAAAACTACCATCGGCCAGCAAACCAGACATATCGCCCTGAACATATTTTACATTTATTTCCGGAATCCAGAAATCATAAAAATGTAGCCCCAAAAATGCCAGCACCACAGCTCCTGAAACAATCATATTTCTGGAGAACCAGGTCGAATTGGCAGAGCCTTTATTCATGGCATACTTTACTTCTCTGGCGTTACGATTTTTAATTTCCAACACAAAACCCATTACAAAGTGATACACCACCGCAAAAATCAGCACCGGCTGCAGTACAAACTGCACCAGAGCGTTGGTACCCATAAAATGTGATATCTCATTGAAGGTATCTTTGCTCAAAACCGAGATGAAATTGATTGTGAAGTGTTGTAACAAGAAGATCATGAGGAATAGGGCTGAAAGCGCCATGGCAAACTTTCTCCCCACTGAACTACTAAAGGTATTTTTTACCCAACTCATTTAATTTCAATGGTTAAAATTCCGGTCAAAATTACAGTTCAAACGTTACCAAACAAAAGCAAATATGCTTGGAACAATTCTAAATAACAGCAACAACCCGCTAACATAGTGTGATCATACTTTGTTTGCTACTTAAGAAAAAAGTGGAGAGAATTTGCCTTAAAACTTAAGCCTGGTGACATTGCACCCAAAACAAGTGGGGTTAAAGCCTCCCTTAGGTGTGATATTACAACCTAATGACAGTTTTTTGTGTTGGAAGATATAACTTAGTGACCCTGGCGCGTTAAACTTCTTAGGCCAATAGAATCTTATGCTACGAAAAATATTTGTGCTCCTATTGCTCACTTTCCTGGCTACGGAAGCCTGGGCAACTCATATTAGAGCTGGCGAACTAACAGCAGTAAGAATATCACAGTCCAGCTTAAGATATCGCTTTACTCTGGTTATTTACCGCGACACTGAATCGTCCATTCAAGTGGGGTCGAATGGCATTATGAACTTTGGCCAGGGTAGAATTATCAGAGACAAGCCCGCACTGGAAGCCGCCTCGGTAGAAGGCCGGTTCATTATTACGCCCATTGGCCATCAGACCGAAAAAGTTACCATTTCCTGGGAACACACCTTTGATGGACCGGGAGTGTTTGTGGTGAGCTATACCGAAGAAAACCGAAATGGAGGAATCATTAACCTTGGAGGAGCAACCTCCGACAGTATTCCTTTCCACATCGAAACCGTTATCCGTATCGATCCGGGATTGGATGTAAATGGCACCCCACAACTAACCATTCCGCCAATAGATAGAGGCTGTGTGGGAGCACGATTTATCCACAACCCCGGGGCCTATGACCCGGACGGAGACAGCCTGGCCTACAAAATGGTTGTTCCCCTGCAAGACCGCGGCACGGAGGTTATTCCTTATCTTCCGCTAGACGACCCCAGCATAAGCAAAATCCGAGAAGATGGAGGCACCCCCACCAACTTTAGTATAGACCCAATAACGGGAGATATGATTTGGGATGCACCGGAGTTTGCCGGTGAATACAACATTGCCTTTATCATAGAAGAGTGGAGATATTCTGAACTCACCGGGCGCTATGAACTGCTGGGCTACGTAACCCGAGACATGCAGATTCTCATAGAAGATTGCGACAATGAAAGGCCATTGCTCGAAGTTCCGGCAGACACCTGTATTGAAGCAGGCCAGCTGTTAGAAGCTGTTATTCGTGGAACCGACCCCGACAATAACGACATCCTCGTAGAGTCTTTTGGTGGGCCATTTAGAGTAAATTCATCACCCGCTCAGTTTTTTAACCTGCCCGATATGTCTCAAGACAGAGACTTTAGGCCGCAACCTGCCGAATACCTTTTCAAATGGCAGACTAACCTTTCGCACGTTCGAAGAAGACCATACGAAGTACAGTTTAAAATTACTGACGATCCGTTTGACCCGGATGCCCCAAACCTGACCGACTTTAAACGTTGGAACGTTACTGTGGTGGCACCGGCACCCAAAGGCCTCACTGCCAATATTGTCACCGGGCAGTCTATAGAGTTAAATTGGGACAACTACGTTGGAGGCAACCTAAACCCGAGAATCGAAATTTACCGGAGGGTAGAGAGCTACGACTTTCAGCCCGAACATTGTAACGTGGGCATACCGGCCAATTCCGGCTACGAACTCATTGACGATGTAGCCGTAAGCGAGACTTCGTATCTGGACGACAATGACCTTCGGCCCGGAGTTAATTACTGCTACCGCATTGTGGCAGAATTCCCTTTGCCTGAAGGCGGAACGAGTTACGCCTCTGCAGAAGTGTGTGTAACCATACCGCTCGATGTGCCAACCATAACCAATGTTTCAGTAGAAGCCACAGACAACACCAACGGAGAAATGTATGTGCGCTGGACCTCTCCATTAGAAATAGACCAAACCCTTTTTCCCGGCCCCTATACCTATGAGCTAATCCGCTATACCGGCCAGAATGGAGGCAGCAACAGAACCCTGCTCACTTCTACACAAGACACTGTGTTTACCGACACCGGCTTAAACACCAAAGACCTACCCTATCACTATCAGGTAAGGTTCTATGATGCAGGAAACAACCTGATTGATAGTTCTTCTACGGCTTCTTCCGTATGGCTCGATGCCTTTGGCAATGTAAAATCCATAGACCTCTCCTGGACGGCCGATGTGCCCTGGTCCAATCAGGTGCAAAGCAGCCCCTACCACCTTATTTACAGAAACAGAACAGATGCCGCGGCAGAAGATGTAGACAACTTTGTGCTCATAGACAGCGCTCTGGTTACCTCACAAGGTTTGAAGTACCACGATGATGGCAGCTTTAATGGTATAGAATTAAAAGAAGACCGAGAGTACTGCTATTTTGTGACTACCCGGGGTAGCTACGGAAATCCCATTATTCCGGCTCCCCTCATTAACGACTCTCAAAAAATCTGTGTACAGCCCAATGATGAAGAGGCACCAGAAAAACCAATCATAGACAAAGACCCCGATAATGGCAAAGAAATCATTGGACCGGACGGACCTCTGCTGATCGTTGACAATGAGAACTGCGACAGGCTAAGTACTGAACCTTGTGGTTTTGCCAACTTTACCAATACGCTTAACTGGACCGTTCAAGACACACAAAACGATATTGCCCGCTATAACATTTATTATTCGCCAACCGGTGCCGAAGCCGACTATGAACTGGTGGGAACAAGTACTCAAACCACCTTCAGACACACCGGTCTTAACTCTATAAAAG
The DNA here is from genome assembly GCF_002296035.1 of Roseivirga sp. UBA838. Taxonomy (NCBI): domain Bacteria; kingdom Pseudomonadati; phylum Bacteroidota; class Cytophagia; order Cytophagales; family Roseivirgaceae; genus Roseivirga; species Roseivirga sp. UBA838. The sequence goes on along the minus strand of NZ_DBHC01000022.1, from coordinate 97,076 downwards.
GTTGTTACAAAATTTCGGCACTAGACCGAAGCAATAACGAAAGCGAACTGAGCGATCCTATTTGTTTTGACAACTGTCCATACTACGAACTACCCAACACCTTCACCCCTAACGGTGATGGTATCAATGATACTTTCAGGGCTTTTGACCAACCTAATGGCAAATGTCCGCGATTTGTAAGCTCGGTAGAGTTCCGGGTATTCGACCGATGGGGGGGCACAGAAATATTCAATTATACCACCCGCGGAACAGGCGAGCCCAACCTATTTATTGACTGGGATGGACGCGACAAAAACGGTGTGGAACTGCCTAGCGGAACTTACTATTATACCGCCACTGTTACCTTTGACGTATTGGATCCTTCAAAAAGGAAACAAGAGTTTAAAAACTGGGTAAAAATTATTCGATAGTGCAAAAAGACATTCTGCTTTTTGATGGGGTATGCAACCTTTGCAACAGTTCGGTCAATTTCATTATCGACCACGATCCAAAAGGTCATTTTAGGTTTGCCGCACTACAATCAGATTTTGGTCAAAAAAAGCTGAAAGAATTAGGCTATGATCAGGCCGAATTTGATAGCCTTGTGTTGCTCTCAGGTGGCAAGGTTTACAAAAAAAGCTCTGCAGCCTTGCGCATTGCCAAAAAACTATCGGGCCTATATCCTCTGCTCTATATCTTCATAATCATTCCGCCATTTATAAGACACGGGGTTTACGACATAATTGCCAAAAATCGCTATAAATGGTGGGGTAAAAGAGACAGTTGCCGCATGCCCACCCCTGAGCTAAAAGCACGCTTTGTTGAGGCCTAAGGATTTATCCTTAATTTTGTTCCCCAAATTAAATCACAGTATATGAAAGCATATGTTTTCCCAGGTCAGGGAGCACAATTCCCCGGAATGGCGAAAGACTTATACGAGTCTTCTGAAGAAGCTAAGAGACTATTGGAAAAGGCCAACGAAATTCTAGGCTTCAGAATTACCGACATTATGTTTAACGGTACCGATGAAGAACTGAAACAAACCAAGGTAACCCAACCGGCCATTTTCTTACACTCCGTTGTATTGGCCAAAATCTCCGATTCATTTAAGCCCGATATGGTAGCCGGTCACTCTCTGGGAGAGTTTTCGGCACTTGTGGCCAGCGGAGTACTTTCTTTTGAAGACGGCCTAAAGCTGGTGTCGCAAAGAGCCATGGCCATGCAGAAGGCCTGTGAAACAAACCCTTCTACCATGGCGGCCATTCTGGGTCTTGAAGATGCCGTAGTAGAAAAAATATGTAATGATATTGACGAGGTTGTCGTTGCTGCCAACTACAACTGTCCGGGCCAATTGGTGATTTCCGGAAGCCACAAAGGTATAGAGCTAGCTTGTGAAGCGGCCAAAGAAGCAGGGGCAAAAAGAGCCCTTCCCTTACCTGTGGGGGGCGCGTTTCACTCACCCTTAATGGAACCCGCTCGCGAGGAGTTGGAAAAAGCCATCGATTCGACCGTATTTAATAAAGGAATTTGCCCAATTTATCAGAACGTTACAGCCAAAGCTTCTACAGACATTGATGAGATCAAAGAAAATCTCAAAATTCAGTTGACTGCCCCAGTGCGCTGGACTCAATCTGTTCAGGCAATGGTGGCTGATGGAGCCACCCACTTTATTGAATCGGGGCCGGGTAAAGTGCTGCAAGGTCTGGTGAAAAAAATCCACAGAGAGGCTGAGGTAGATAGCATCTAGTTTGACCTTAAGAAAAAAACCAGAGAGGGTGTCACAAAAATCGTTTTAGCTTCATTCTGAAGAGCTGTCAGCCAACCAGCAAATTTTGAATGATGTTTTCTTCGATCTTTGTGTCACCTTTTTTTGTAAACCAATAGCCTCCCTCTGCCTTTCACTTCTCAAAGGCTTAACAAAAAAATCGGCCCGTTCTGTCCTTCCGCTCATAACATGTCTATTGTGATTGACTTGCCTTTTCTGGAAATTCCTGATCAGCCTGTGTGTTGTTTGTAAGAAAAACTCTATTGGGAAAATAGGCCACATTTGAAGTTTGGCCCTCCCTTACAACGACCTCAGGTAAATCCATCAAAATTAAAACTTATGAAAACGCGCTTCATTATCATCCTCCTTTGCATTGCCGGATGCCTTTCGGCACAAACCGGCAAAGTATTCGACAACCTATCCATGAAAAGTGAAATACTTAAAATGGACCGAAAGTTTGCCATATACCTTCCTCCCGACTACGAAACTTCTGAAAGAAGCTACCCCGTATTGTATCTGCTTCACGGAGCAGGAGACGATCAGACGGGTTGGGTGCAGTTTGGCGAAGTATTGCGAATTACCGATCAGGCCATAAAAGACGGAACTGCCACTCCAATGATTATTGTAATGCCCGATGCAAAAACCGGCCAAATGGGCTACTTCAATGTACCTCAAACCGACTGGCGTTATGAAGATTTCTTTTTTGAAGAACTTATGCCTTATGTAGAAAACAACTATAGAATAAAGAAAGAAAAAAGATACAGGGCTATTTCCGGACTTTCTATGGGAGGCGGAGGCACTTTTATGTATGCTATGCATCGCCCGGACTTGTTCTCTTCTGCAGCACCCCTGAGTGCCTATGTGGGCCCATTATCTTTAGAACAGTTTAAAGAGCAGGTAAAACGCATGAACCTCAAAGCCTCTGATGAAGAAATAGAGGCCTATTTCAAAAGACACAATGCCATTTCTTTAATAGAAGATGGGGATCCTAAACAAATTAGTTCGGTGCGGTGGTTTATAGACTGTGGTGATGACGACTTTCTTTATGAAGGCAACAGCCTGGTGCACATTGCAATGAAGAAAAAAGAGATACCGCATGAATATAGAGTTCGCGATGGAGGACACACTTGGACCTACTGGCGCGAATCTCTACCGGTTGTGCTAAAGTTCGTTTCAGACGCATTTCATCAGTATTAGACACAGAAAGCCTTATGCTGCACTCCAGAGAATTTCTTTGTAGTCGGTCGTAAGGCTTTTCATTTCTATGCGCATAGGAAACAACCTGATGCTCACTGTAGCTTGCACTCCGGGGAAGTCGTATGCCGATACCTGAACCCCGCGCTCGTCTTCTTTCAACGAAAAGTACTCCAAAATATCCTTGATCTCATCGTCCGGACAGAGCTCATCATACACTTCAAAAAGCCTGTCTCTGAGTCGTGCCCCATGGAGTCTATCGAAAAATAGCTGAAGAGCCTCAAGACGCTTGGCAAAGTACGTTTGCATGGCCAGGTGAGAGGTGTCTTTCATTTTTTTTAGTGCCTTATACTTTTTAAACACATTGTAAAATTCCTGATCTCTTCGTTCCATAGTCGTATCGTTTTATGCTTCAATCTACTATTTCACTTAGAATCAATGAGTTAAAAATCGATAACTGAACATAAGTTATCGACAACAGGAGTACATGAGTAGATAGGTTGCAATGAATTGGCCTCACCCTACAGAAGAAAGAGTAAAGCAATAGCACCTGTATCTTAAATTTGGGGCTGAAACAAGCCTCTACTCCCGTTGCTCATAGCATTGCCATAACTCAACAGTGTTGGAGTGACAACCCTTTCTAAAAAACCTGTAGATTACCCCTGCTGTGGTGCAAAAGCCTTTACTTCAAGAGTATCAGGGCAATCGTTTAGTAGTTCGTGTTGGGTCTTTTGGAGTTCAGGATGAACAAAATCAGGGGCTATCTCTACCAAAGGGATTAAAGTGAATCTGCGATCGGCAATTCCCGGATGCGGTAGCGTAAGATCGGCCTCTTGAAAAACCAAATCGTTGAAGTATAGCAAATCAATGTCAATGAGTCGTTTACCCCACTTCTCATAACGAACTCTACCCATTTCATTTTCTATTAGCTGAGAAATTTTGAGTAGTCTTTGGGGCGATTTAGAAGTTTCTACCTCAATTACCTGATTAAGAAAATCTTCCTGATCTTCGTTCCCCCAGGCCGCTGTTTCATAAATCTCCGACTCCTTTTTTATGGTAATCCCGTGGCTTACAATCATTTCCCTGGCTCTTTCCAAGTTCTTAGCCCTTCTCCCAATATTTGATCCTAACAAGAGGTAAATTCCCGACATGGCTGCAAATATAGGGTTTGTTATTGGAGTTGAGGTTGCCCCTAACTATTTTGCCAACTCTTAAGCAAGAATACATGAGTGAACTAAGACACGACTGGACGAAAGAGGAAATTCTTGACATCTATAACAGACCACTGCTCGACCTGGTCTATGAAGCTGCCACTATCCACAGAAAATATCACAACCCAAACGAGGTACAGGTTAGTACCCTGCTATCCATTAAAACCGGAGGATGCCCCGAAGACTGTGCTTATTGCCCTCAGGCTGCCCGATACCATACCGATATTGAAACCAACGACCTGATGTCGGTAGAACAGGTGAAAGCCCAGGCACTACGAGCTAAAGCCTCAGGTTCTTCTCGGGTATGCATGGGAGCTGCGTGGAGAAACGTGGAAGACGGCCCTGAGTTTGATCAGGTTTTGGATATGGTGCGCACCATTAACTCCCTTGACATGGAGGTATGCTGCACCCTGGGCATGCTCACAGAAAATCAGGCACAACGATTGGCCGAAGCCGGTCTATATGCCTATAATCATAACCTGGACTCTTCTGAAGAGTATTACAAAGAGATTATTTCTACACGAGGGTGGGAAGACCGACTGGAAACCCTTAAAAATGTTAGAAAAACGAATGTTACGGTATGCAGTGGCGGAATTATAGGCATGGGCGAGTCCATTGAAGACCGTGCAGGCATGCTGGTGGCTCTTTCATCGCTGAGCCCTCACCCGGAGTCGGTACCAATTAATGCCTTGGTTTCCGTAGAAGGCACCCCACTGGAGGAGCAGGAAGTTGTGCCTATTTGGGATATGATCCGCATGGTAGCTACCACACGAATTGTTCTACCTTCTACCACCGTGAGGCTTTCGGCCGGAAGAACGGAAATGAGTAAAGAGGGCCAGGCTTTCTGTTTCTTTGCCGGAGCAGGGTCTATCTTTGCCGGAGACAAACTACTTACCACTCCAAACCCAGATGTAAACGAAGACATGGAGCTCTTTAAAATTCTGGGCATTAACCCAATGAAACCCTATGCAAAAGGAGCCAAGCCGCAACCGCTACCTGTTGAGGAAACTACTCCTCCGGAGGGCGAAAAAGTAAAATGGAGCCGACCGGGTCACAGAATTGAGAAGAACGTAGAAGCCACCAAAAAGGCCAATAAAAAAAGAAAGGAAGCCATATAGGCTTCCTTTCTTTTTGGGTTCTTTTATAGGATTTATTTCTTACCACTCACTAGTTTTAGGCCTACGGAAAACACCAACATCTTTTGGCGTTGATCTGACTCGAAGCCTAGTACACTTTGCTTATTAATATCTTGCAAAGCACCATCATACTTTAAGTCAAGTGCAAAAAGGTTGAGCAAGTCCATGCCTACTCCCACCTGATAACCAACCGTTGCTTTACGGTAGTTGTCGCTAATGTCTTGAATGGTTCCATTCAGGTTGCTCTCTGCTTTAGTAATGAAATTGAACGAAGGCCCTGCCTGAAGTCTTAGGAAAAGCAGTTTTACACCAAAATTGAATGGCACATTAATTTGGTTAAAGTCAAGATCGGCCCGCTGATTATTATTAGAAATAGTTGCCTGGGTATCGGAGAATAGAATTTCCGGCATTAGCATAACCGACTTGCGAATACCAATACGCGCAAAAACCCCAAACTGATAGCCAAACTCTGCATCGCCAGACTGGGCATTGTTCACATTTTCAGAAAGTGAAAGTTCTGTAGATAGCAAACTGAACCTGGGGCCAAAGGCTCCATTTTGAGCCAGTACCAAATGAGAAATAAATGCTAAGGCGAAAATCAAAGTAAACTTCTTCATAGTCACAAATTTTATCGCAATTACGGTAGAATCTTCAAAAGGAAAAAGGCTACCCGAAAAGCCACAGATCTAAAACGCCATTATAAACTTCATAAACGATATTTATAGTAACCTTAACAAAGCAAACCCTCCATAGCTACAGCTATGGAGGGTTTGCTGAATTCCGGGTTGGGGATGGCTTAGAAAAGCTTAAACCCAACGGCAAACACCCACTGTGAGGTTCGCTGATCTGTATTTACTGTGGTATTGCCTACACGGATGGTTTCTCCAAACTGGCTGAGGCTACCTTCATATTTTACATCGAACACAAATTTGAGAAGGTCCAAACCAATACCAGCCTGATAGCCCACACTTGTATCTTTATAGTTGTCTTTTATGTCTCCGGCTACATCGGAACGCGAGGCGTCTGTCAAAAAGCTCAACGAAGGACCTGCATTAATTCGCAAGGGGCCCACCTTACCGCCAATCATTATAGGCACATCAATTTTGTTAAACTCAAAACTTACATCCTGATTATTTACGCTCAGTACAGACTCCGCCTTGCTAAAAAGTATTTCTGGCTGAACATACAAGCCAATAACCGGTACTTTAGCACGCATAAATATTCCAAACTGATAGCCAAATTCAGCATCGCCTTCCTCCACATTTGCCACCGCATCTTTGAGCGTGAGTTTTGAATTAACCAAAGTAACTCTCGGACCAAGAGAGAATTGAGCCGATGCACTAAATCCTAAAGCCATCAGCAAGCAGATCATTACGAGTTTTTTCATTTTAAGCATTTTTAGGTGACTGAAGGAGTGTTAACCACGCCTCCTCCAACTGATTATTTTCTAAATAATTCTGAGCTAAGTTATGTAAAGCATTTACAAAACCTTCTTCATTGTTTGAAAAACGCTCTCGAATTTGAACTATTTCATGCATTGAAGAAAACGCTTCTACGGCTTCATTATCAGGCAATTTTTCAACATTTCCTAATCTCCCCAAATTGTTGCCGGTAAGCACCGAACTATTGCGGATTGCATCAGGGATCTGGTCTATCCCAATGCCCAGATTTCTGTTGGGTTTAGGGATTTCGAACAGAGCCGTACCGTTGGCTCGGCAATACCAGTCTCCCCCCATTCTTGCCACAAGATCGGTCTTTCGAGGGTCGGGCTTTCCGTCTTCACCCAGCACCTCGTCTTTTACATGACCCAACAGAATTTCGCAGATTATTAAATTACCTGCCCCCGGCTCATCTCCAAGATGCACCACTTGTTTTACCTTGCACTCATAAGAAGCAATAGCCTCTCCAACTCTGGGCGGCTTTACCTTTTCAGACTTCACCTGGGTCACCCCTGCTTTCACAAACTCATTGGTTCCTTTTGGATATGCCGTACTACTGAGAGACATCTGCTCAACAACGGCATGGCTTACAATGTTAATGACCACCTCTTCTGTTTCCAGTACATTCAGTAGTGTGTCTTTACGCTGCCCTCCTCTGGGTATGGCGGGCGAAAAAATCAATGTGGGCGGCTTAGTGCCAAAAACATTGAAAAAGCTATATGGGGCTAAGTTCACCCTTCCTTCCTTATCAATGGTACTTGCCCAGGCAATAGGACGCGGCCCAATGGTGCCCAGTAAGAAGGCGTGTAAATCCGGAACAGAAAGTAACTTTGGATCGAGTATCATTTTTTAATCGCAGAAAGTAATTGATTCTTAATTTCTTTAAAGTGGAGCAATATCAACAGGGTGCAGGCCATAAAAACGGTAAGGGCCAGAATAAATAGGTAGCCTCCATCGCCCTGCACCTCTATGCCCAAAACGGTCAGGTGAAAAAAGATAGCTCCGGTAATAGTACCCAACCCCACTATGGCACCCAAACCATACCAGCGGGTGAGCAATAAAATTCCGGCCAACAGCTCTGTAGTACCCACTACATACCGACCCCAGGGCTCCATACCAATGCGGGTGAAAATATAAACCGACTCTTCGGCTCCGGTAAACTTAAAATACAGTGTCTGAAGCATAATAATTGCCGGAATAAGCCTCAGAGCCCAGTTTAGTATATTTCTGGCGTTCAACTTGTTCATTTCTCATATGTTTCAATGCCCATACGCAGCAAACTCATCTCTGCCGTAGGTATTTATCGGTCAGATGACATTTACATAAAATGAAAGAGCCTTGAACCACTGTTCACCGTGCCATATCACCCAAAGCAGGCTTCTTATTTGGCGGGCAATACTTTGGCTCTTACTTCTCCAAAACCAACACGCACACCATTTCTTTCCGCATGTCCGCGCATAATCACAGTATCATGATCTTGAATAAACTTGCGTTCCCCTCCGCCTTTCAGGGCAATAGATTTAGTGCCTCTCCAGGCCAGTTCCAGCATAGAACCATACTCTTCAGGAGTTGGCCCCGAAATGGTACCTGATGCGTACATGTCGCCTACCTGCATATTACAGCCGTTTACGGTATGATGGGCCAACTGCTGCAGGCAGTTCCAATACATGTATTTGAAATTGGAGTTGGTTACCACCGTCTCATCTTGTCCTTCGGGTTGAATAGCCACCTGTAAATTCAGGTCGAAGTGGTAATTTCCCTCATACTCAAGATAAGGTAAGACTTTAGGCTCTTGCTTGGGCCCAGGCACTCTAAAAGGCTCCAGCGCATCCATGGTGACGATCCATGGTGAAATGTGTGAAGCGAAGTTCTTTGCCAAAAATGGCCCTAGCGGCACATACTCCCACTTTTGCATGTCTCTAGCCGACCAGTCGTTGAAAATAACGAAACCAAAAATGTATTCTTCGGCCTCACGGGTAGAAACCGGATTACCCAAACCGTTTTCTTTTCCCGTAATAAAGGCCATTTCCAGTTCGAAGTCTAACAATCGACAAGGGTTAAAGGAGGGCATTTGTGCGTCATCGGCCTTAGTCTGTCCTTTAGGTCGATGAAAGGGTGTTCCACTTACCACAATGGATGAAGCTCTGCCGTGGTAACCCACCGGAAGGTGTTTCCAATTGGGCATCAATGCGTTGGCCGGATCGCGAAACATGCAGCCCACATTATAGGCATGTTGTTCCGATGAATAAAAATCGGTGTAGTTGGGCACGTGCACCGGCATGCACATTTCAACCTCAGATTGCTCAAAGAAAGCCAGGCCACATACCTTCGCATCAGACCTGAGTTCCTCATTACCTGCTTCCAACAAATCGGATATTCTATTTCTTACCGCTCTGGTGGTTTCCTTTCCTAAACCAATAAAATCGTTGAGTACATGATTGGAAAAAACCTCCTCAGGAAGGTTTAGACCATCGAAATAGCCCTCTCGTTGCAATACAGAAAGGTCAAGTACTTTGTTGCCAATAGCCGTGGCAGCTCTGGGGCCAAGACTATCTGTTTTAAATACACCAAATGGTATATTTTGTATTGAAAAGTCTGAATCGGAAGGTATTTCTACCCATGATTTTAGCTTTGGATCGTTTGCTTTGATCATAGTTTCTCTCCTACCGTCATGCCCGCATAGATGGGGATCTCCAACTCACTTGGGAGATTCCCGTCTTCACTGGAATGACGTTCTATTTAAGTTTATTAAAGTGTCTGTCTTAATTCCTGCTCTCTTTCAATGGCCTCGAAAAGGGCTTTAAAGTTCCCCTTACCGAAAGACTGTGCTCCTTTTCTCTGAATAATCTCGAAGAACATGGTGGGCCTGTCAAGTACCGGCTTGGTGAATATCTGCAACAAGTACCCTTCATCATCTCTATCGATCAAGATGTTCAGGTTTTTCAGTGGCTCCAGGTCTTCATCAATTTCGCCTACCCGGTCCAGCACATCGTCATAGTAAACCTCAGGAACACGAAGAAACTCTACCCCTCTGGCTCTTAACTGAGCCACCGTCTCAATAATGTTGTTGGTAGCCACTGCTATGTGCTGTACTCCTGCACCATTGTAAAAGTCTATGTACTCTTCAATTTGCGACTTCTTCCTGCCTTCGGCCGGCTCGTTGATTGGAAATTTGATTCTACCTGTTCCATTGCTCATTACCTTGCTCATCAGTGCGGTATACTCGGTAGAGATGTCTTTGTCATCGAATGAAACCAACTGAGTGAAACCCATCACTTTGGCATAGAATTCACACCATTTGTTCATTTCTCCCCAACCTACATTACCCACCATGTGGTCAATATATTTCAAGCCAACTTCCGTAGGATTGTAATCAGACTTCCACTCTTTAAAGCCGGGCATAAAGGCCCCATGATAGTTCTTTCTTTCTACAAAAATATGAACCGTTTCTCCGTAGGTATGAATACCACTTTTCACTACATAACCGTGTTCATCTTCTTCCTTTATAGGCTCCATGAATGACTCGGCTCCACGGCTTGTAGTTTCTTGCCAGGCTTTGGTGGCATCGTCTACCCAAAGGGCTATTACCTTGACTCCGTCACCATGTTTGTTAATGTGTTCGTTTATTGGCCCATCCTGTTTGAGAGGCGAAGTAAGTACCAGGCGTATCTTATCTTGCTGTAGCACATATGAAACCCGGTCTTTCAACCCTGTTTCCAGACCGGCATAAGCTACCGACTGAAAACCAAAAGCTGTTTTGTAGAAGTGAGCCGACTGCTTGGCGTTGCCCACATATAGCTCTACATAATCCGTTCCGTTAATAGGCAGGAAGTCTTGAGCTTCCTTGAATATTTTTTCTCCTGAATAGGTTACGTTATCTGTTGCCATATTCTTTTATTTACTGTTTACTTTCCTTCTTTATTCCGATGGTGAGGACACCATCGGTGGCTGCAAAGCCCATTACTACTATTCGCCAGTCTTGGTGTCTCCAATGCTCAATCCAAATGCATCTCCACCCATTTCTCGTCAGCAGATATGTTTAACACATCCTCAAGATTTAAAGGAATACAATCTTCCAAACATTCATTTCTTGTTATTCTTTCCAGAGCTAGGACACCTAAAAAAATGGTCATGTCGAACTTTGTTTGTCCGTCTTGTCCAATCCATGCTGTGGTTTCAATAACCTTTTCGATTAACAACTTTTGAATGCTAATCTGATCAGGTAAGACACCATCACACCAAAAATCCTTTAAATCAGGATCATTGATTTTACGCAATGCTTTAGTTAAAGCATATTCAAGCTTATCGCAAAACGATTGATCAAAATGTTTATATGTAGCGATTACCTCCATTGAACTTTAAACCCCAAAACTTGAACTATTCCAACCACGACTTATGATAGTCCTTTGTCAGAATCTTCATTGCTTCTTCAGTGACCATTAGTGGTTTGAAGGTATCTACCATTACCGCCAATTCTTCCGTTGACTTTTTACCCAAACTGCGCTCCATAGCTCCCGGATGCGGGCCATGCGGTATACCGGCCGGATGAAGCGTAATCATTCCTCGCTCAATATTGTTTCGGCTCATAAAATCACCATCCACGTAGTACAACACCTCATCCGAATCAATGTTACTGTGGTTATAAGGGGCTGGTACTGCTTCAGGGTGGTAGTCATAAAGCCTGGGCACAAATGAGCAAACCACAAAAGCATCGGTTTCAAAAGTCTGATGTACCGGTGGTGGCTGATGTACTCGTCCTGTAATCGGTTCGAAGTCATGAATAGAGAAGGCATACGGATAGTTGTAGCCATCCCAGCCGACCACATCGAATGGATGCGTGGCATACACATATTCATGAATCATTCCCTGCTTCTTCACCTTAATGATGAAATCTCCTTTTTCATCATGCGTTTCCAGGTCGGTTGGTCTTCTCAGGTCGCGCTCACAATAAGGGGCATGCTCCAATAGCTGACCAAACCAGTTTCTGTAGCGCTTGGGTGTATAAATAGGCCTGTGTGACTCGACTATAAAGAGCCTGTTTTGCTCAGTTTCAAAGTCTATCTGATAAATCATTCCTCTAGGAACCATCAGGTAGTCTCCATAACTAAAGCTGAGGTTACCGAGTAAGGTTCTTAGGGTTCCTTTACCTTCATGAATGAAAATCAACTCATCGCAGTCGGCATTTTTATAGAAATAGTCTCGCAAAGACTTCTGCGGAGCAGCCAGTACAATATGGCAATCATTGTTGACCAACACCGGTGTCCTACTTTCCAGATAGTCGGCTTTTGGTTCTACAGAAAAACCTTTTATGCCCAGTGCCAGCATATTTTTCTCTACCGCAACCTTGGGCGAAACATCATATGACTTGACGACTTCTTTTACCTGAGTAGGGCGGTGTACATGATAGAGCAAGGAAGACATACCATCGAAACCAATGGTGCCGAATAACTGCTCGTAGTAATAACCTCCTTCCGGTTTTTTGAAAGTGGTGTGCCGCTTATGCGGTATTTTTCCAAGGTGATGATAAAATGGCATAGTTTACCTTTTATTGTTCTTTAACCATCGTTCCATCCCGATACTTATCGGGTTATTTCGGAATCTGTTGATCAGGATCCTGATCCCGAAGTCTCGGGACAGGATGACGTTCTGTATTATTACTCCCTACCAATTTCTCCCCTCCAAGGGAAGATATAGAGGGTGAAAGGGATTAAACAAGCTGCTTCAACGAATGCTCTAAAGCTCTTTTTGATATTCCTGTTTTCTTATCAGAAATACCATAGACATTCTGAAGCGCCTTTTCGATTACCTGCGAAGTATCACTAAAAATCGCTTCATCGGTAAGTGCTACTCCTCTCTCCATAAGATACGCAAAAACGCGCGCCATTCCACAGTTGGCAATAAAATCAGGAATTACAGAGAGGTTGTTATCGGCATACAAGCCGGTTTCACCAAAGAATATTTCAGGGTCGTTGAATGGAACATTGGCACCACACGAAACAACCTCGAGCTTGGTATTGATCATACGATTTACCTGTTCGCGAGTAATCAGCCTTGAGGCCGCAGCGGGAACAAAGATTTCAAAATCCAGATCCCAGATTTGCTCGTTTATCTGCTGATACGGGATCATGTCTTTGGCAACCAATTGATTTCCTTTTCTATTAAGAAAAAGCTTTCTGATTTCTTCGAAAGAGAAGCCTTCTTGCTTAAGCACTCCTCCTTCCCTGTCGATAATTCCTACTACAGAAACTCCCATTTGAGCCAGATAAAAGCCAGCCGCGGCTCCTACATTGCCCCAACCTTGAATTACTGCTCTTTTCTGCTTATAGTCTCCACCCCAAATGTTGTAGTAATGATGCACGGCTTCGGCCACTCCATAGCCAGTAATCATATCGGCAATTTTGTACTTGCGAGTCACATCGGGCGAAAAGAATGGGTTCTCGATTACCTTAACCACACCATTTCTCAGTTGGCCTATTCGGTTAATCTTTGAGGCCTCGTTGGGCTTGAAGTGCCCATTAAACACGCCTTCCTGAGGGTGCCATATTCCGGCCTCCTCTGTCATGGCTATTACTTCATGTACTTCATCCACATTAAGATCTCCACCGGTGCCATAGTAAAACTTAAGCAATGGACTAACAGCACTAAACCACCTGCGCAACACTCCTTCTTTTCGCGGATCGTTAGGATCGAAATTGATCCCTGATTTAGCTCCACCTATCGGAGGACCTGAAACGGTAAACTTCACCTCCATGGTTTTGGCCAGCGACTCAACTTCACGCTTGTTCAACCCCTTCCTCATCCGGGTGCCTCCACCGGCAGCTCCGCCTCGCAGTGAGTTTATAACCACCCAACCTTCGGCCTCAGTTTCCGGGTCTTGCCATTCAAAAACGATCTCCGGTCTTTTCTCCTCAAATCTTTTTAATAAATCTTCCATAGGTTTCTTCTCCACGTCATCTCCGCTTAGGTGAAAATCCTCATTAATTGACGAGCCTCCTGTTTTCACGGGAATGACGAAAACATAATCCGCACAAATCTATGCAGAAGTTAATCTGTTAATACCAATCAACCAATCAGATTTAAATCTTTGGAAAATTATTCTTCAAAAAGACTGATTAAAAGAAAAAGTCAATTATGATTTTCTAAATTCGCGTGTATTCCAGAATAAAATTCTATGCTTAAACTTGACGCAGTAGACATCAAAATTTTAGAAACCCTCCAAACGGATGCACGAATTACCACCAAAGCCCTGGCCGATCAACTCAACCTTTCGACAACACCTGTATTTGAACGGGTTAAGCGACTGGAAAGGGAAGGCCTCATAAAACGATATGTTGCTCTGGTAGACAACAAAAAATTGGGGCTACGACTAATTGCCTTTATTTCAATTAGCCTTACCAAGCACTCACGTTCTTACCTGGAAAAATTTGTAAACGAGGTCAGTCAATATCCGGAAGTTATGGAGTGTTATCACATTGCGGGAAATTTCGACTTTTTGCTCAAAGTGGTAGTCAAAAGCATGGATGTGTATGAGTCTTTTATACTTACCAAACTCTCTACTATAGCCAATCTTGGGCATGTTCAAAGTTCTTTCGTACTTTCAGAGAATCTGCACTCTACTGCTTATAGAGTATCGGCCCATTAACATGAACCCAAATGCTTGCTTTCTTACGCTCTATTAGACGCAAAAACCTTAAAGATTCGAAACTTAGGGGATATCTTGTTTATGCTATTGGCGAAATTGTTCTGGTGGTTTTAGGTATTCTAATTGCCCTAAGCATTAATAACTACAATGAAGGGCTCAAAAGGAAAGACAAAGAACTTGAGATTCTTCAGCAGTTAAAAGGTGAATTCAAGCTCAACCAGTCTCAGCTCGAAGAGAAAATCTTGATGAGAAATGAAGGACTGGAAGCAGCATCTCAAATTCTGTCATATTTCGACAACAAACAGACGTTTGATGAAACCGGTTTCTACCAAGCGCTCTGGAAGCTGGTCAGAGATCCCACATTCGACCCCATTGAAAATGACATCGTTGGAACTGAAAACCTGCGCATGCTAACCAATGCCGAAATTATACAGCAACTTTCCAGATGGTCTTCTGATGTCTATCAGGTTCAAGAGCTGGAACTAGAGTATCAAAAGTTCAGGAGTTCACAACTTAGCCCTAAGCTCAATGCACTGGGTTTAGGCAGAAACCTACAAAATGAGCTCTGGAAAAATGGATACACACCTTTGGAGGCCTTAGACAAAAGTGCCAACTACAAGCAAAATATTGGCGAAAGCCATTCCAAAATAAATTACGACAAGGTATTGAGGGATGTTGAACTGGAGGGAATGGTTGCTACCTCTATCACCTTCCATAGAATCACCAACCTTCAATCGGACTATCTGAGAAATGTAATTGCCAAAACCCTTGAATTGATCGACTCGGAAATTGAAAGGTTCTAATTTTCTGAGGAACCTCCTCTAAACTCTTATCCAGCTTTAATGATACCTTCAGAATTCCAATCCCGAATCCGGCAACTCCTACCCAACGAAGCTGAAGCATTCTTTCAGTCTTTAAATACTGATTCTCCCACAAGCATCCGCCTTAATCCATTAAAGGAGTATGCGGGCCAATTGGAAGGTGACAGAATTCCATGGGCAGAAGATGGGATTTATCTACCGGAACGCCCTTCATTCACTTTAGACCCTGCCTTTCATGCCGGAGCTTATTATGTGCAGGAAGCCAGCTCTATGGTTTTGGAGGAAATATTGAAACAAGCGGTTAATTTGAAAGAGAATCTTTTGGTTCTCGATCTATGTGCTGCGCCTGGTGGAAAGAGCACCCATATTCAAAGTTTGTTGAGTGATGGCAGCCTGCTGGTGTCCAACGAGGTGATCAAAACCCGGGCAAATATTCTAGCTGAAAATCTCACCAAATGGGGCTTTCCTAACGTGGTGATCACCAATAATGACCCTTCTCATTTCGACAGGCTGAATGTGCAATTCGATGTAATTGTGGTAGATGCACCCTGTTCTGGCGAAGGGCTGTTCCGCAGAGAACCCGAAGCCATGAATGAATGGAGTCCTGAAGCCGTAAAACTTTGCGCGACCCGCCAGCAGCGAATTCTGGCCGATATTTGGCCGGCATTGAAACCAGGCGGTGTACTCATTTACTCCACCTGCACCTATAATTCGCTGGAAAATGAAGAAAATCTAGAGTGGTTAAGTAAGCAACTAGATGCCGAAGGTATTTCCATTAACCTAAACGATGACTGGGGCTTTGCCGAAACCGAAACTAGGGGCATTAAAGGTTTTCATGCCTATCCGCACAAAGTAAAAGGTGAGGGTTTCTTCATTGCTGCGGTAAGAAAAAACGATGGCTTTGAAAAGAAGCTCCGAAAGCAGAAGAAGCCGATGAATTTTGCTTCGAAACAGGAAATTGGAACTGTCAGCCAGTGGCTGAAGGAGCCTGAACAATTCGACTTCATCAAACACAACGACCTGTTCATTGCCCTTCCCAATCAATGGAAAGAGGTAATTCATGACCTCAACTCCAACCTCTACATTATTTCAGAAGGCATAGACATTGGCCGATTGAAAGGCAAAAAACTAATCCCTAACGAAGGACTGGCATTTTCAACAGCATTGGATCACAATCAACTTTCAACCTTTGAGCTGAACCTGGAAGATGCCCTGAATTACCTTCGCAAAGAGAATTTCAACTTTGAAGCCATGAACAACGGCTGGAACCTGATTACTTTCCAAGGCCTGGGACTAGGCTGGGCCAACCGTATTCAGCAACGGGTGAATAACTACTACCCTACGAATTGGAGAATCAGAATCAGTTCATAACTGATGATTCATAGTTCATAGTCACCAAAGTTCACCATGAGCCATGAACTATGTGAACTATTAACTATGAACCAAAACGAACGAATCTTCCAGCCTCCAGCTTCCAGCTTCCAGCTTTTCCCCCTATTTTTGCACCTTCATTTTAAGCAGTACACTTTTATGTCACTTTCAAGCAAATACGAACCGCAAAAGGTAGAAGACAAATGGTACAAACATTGGATGGATAAAGGCTATTTCAAAGCCCGGGTCAATCCGAAAAAAGAGCCGTTTACCATAGTCATTCCGCCTCCAAACGTGACGGGTGTATTGCACATGGGCCACATGCTCAACAACACCATTCAGGATGTACTCATCCGCAAGGCCCGAATGGAAGGCAAAGAAGCCCTTTGGGTACCGGGTACCGACCACGCTTCGATTGCTACCGAAGCCAAAGTGGTAAGAATGCTTCGCGAAAAAGGAATCAAGAAATCTGATCTCACCCGCGATGAATTCATGAAATACTCCTGGGAATGGAAAGAAAAGTATGGAGGAATTATCCTTGAGCAGCTAAAAAAACTGGGCGCTTCCTGCGATTGGGAACGAACTGCTTTTACCATGGATGATGCCTATTATAAGGCAGTTATTCGGGTTTTCGTAGACCTGTACAAAAAAGGCTACATCTACCGTGGATGGAGAATGGTGAACTGGGATGTTGAAGCCCAAACCACAGTTTCCAACGAAGAGGTGATTTATGCGGACAAAGAAGAAGTTTCTAAACTTTATAAGGTTCAATACAGCATTAAGGACTCTGATGAGAAGGTGATCATTGCCACCCAACGCCCTGAAACTATTTTGGGTGATACGGGTATTGCCGTAAACCCTAAAGACGAACGCTTTAAGCACCTAATCGGCAAAAAAGCTCTAGTGCCGTTTATTGGTAGAGAAATCCCCATTATTGGCGATGATTACGTAGAAATGGATTTTGGTACCGGATGCCTCAAGGTAACTCCGGCTCACGACCCTAACGACTACGAAATAGGTCTGCGCCATAACCTGGAGGTGATAGATACTATCAACCTTGATGGCACCCTGAATGAGAAGTGTGAAGTACCGGCTTACGTAGGCATGGATCGATTTGCCGTTCGCAAACAGATCATCAAAGACCTGGAAGAAGCCGGTTACCTTATGGGCTTTGAGGAATTTACCACCAAAATAGGTCGTTCAGAACGCACAAATACGGTGATTGAGCCTAAGCTCTCTTTGCAGTGGTTCATTAACATGAAGGAAATTTCCAAAACTGCTCACAAGGTGGTAATGGACGATGAAATTGAACTACTCCCATCTAAGTTTAAAAACACCTACAACCATTGGATGGAAAATGTAAAAGACTGGTGTATTTCGCGCCAGCTCTGGTGGGGACAAAGAATTCCTGCATACTTCTATGGCGAGGGCGATGACGATTTTGTGGTAGCAGAAAGCCTGGAGGAAGCTGTAGAATTGGCCAGAAAGAAATCGGGAACTAATGACCTGACTGCCTCAGACCTGCGTCAAGACGAGGATGTACTCGATACCTGGGCGTCTTCATGGCTATTTCCAATGGCTGTTTTCGATGGTTTTAATGACGACTGCTTCGACAAAGAAACGGGCAAAATCATCAAAGGAAAAAACGCTGATCTGGATTACTTCTATCCTACCTCTGTATTGGTTACAGCACCAGAGATTCTGTTTTTCTGGGTGGCCAGAATGATTATTGCCGGCTATGAATACATGGACGACAAGCCCTTCAAACATGTATACCTAACCGGTATTGTAAGAGACAAGCAGCGCAGAAAAATGTCTAAGTCACTAGGCAACTCTCCTGATCCGCTCGACCTGATTCGCGACTATGGAGCTGATGCCGTTCGCACGGGTATGCTGTTCTCTTCCCCAGCCGGAAACGACTTGCTATACGATGAAAAACTTGTTGAGCAAGGCAGAAACTTCGCCAATAAAATCTGGAATGCTTTCCGTTTAGTAAAAGGCTGGGAGGTAAAAGGCAATGCTACTCCGGGAGAAAATACCATAGCCATACAGTGGTTCGACTCAAGATTCAATGAAACATTGGCCGAAATTGAAGACCATTTCAGCAAGTTTAGAATCTCCGATGCCCTTATGGCCACCTACAAGCTCATCTGGAACGACTTCTGCTCTTGGTACCTCGAAATGATTAAACCCGCTTACGGGCAACCAATCGACCCGGCTACCTACGAGGTAACGCTCAACTTCTTCGAAAAAATCATGAAAATTCTGCATCCTTTCATGCCATTTATTTCTGAAGAAATATGGAGTGAATTGAGAGAAAGAGGTGAAGAGCAAGACATCATTGTTTCTGCATGGCCAGTAATGGGGGGCACCGATGCCCAACTCACCAAAAATGCTGAAACTGCATTTGAACTGATTTCGCAAATCAGAAACGCACGCAGCAGCAAAGGCATTTCTCCCAAAGAAACTCTCGACCTGTACATACGGGCCAAAGAGCAAGAAGCCTACCAGCGCTTTGCCGGGGTAATCACTAAACTTGGTAATATTGGCGAACTCCGATTTACCGAAGAAAAGGTAGACAACTCTCTGAGTTTTGTCATAAAGTCAGACGAGTTTTACCTACCCCTACCGGAAGGCTCAATTGATGTTGAAGCCGAAAAAGCCGAAATAACCAAAGAACTGGAATATACCAGAGGGTTTCTGAACAGCGTAATGAAAAAACTCAGCAATGAGAAGTTCGTCAATGGAGCTCCTGAACAAGTAGTTGCCAATGAGAAGAAGAAGCAGGCCGATGCTGAATCTAAGATTAAAGTATTGGAAGAGAAACTGGCTTCCCTCAGTTAAAAAAAGAGAACTTGAGAAGTGACTACTTAAGTCACCTCTCAAGTTCTAGTATATCCCTGCCTATTTAAAAATCACTGAGGGCTGTCCATATTTAAAGTGGAACGGAGCAACCTGCTTTTGAGCGTCTGTAGCATTCACCTGTCGGTTGTCCCAATACTTCACAAACCTTAAGGCTTCTTGTGGACGCTCGAACACCATAATGATGTCGGACCCACCGAAAGCAAAATAGCCAAACTCATCGCCTTTGTGCACTACAGCACCATTTTGCAATTCCATGTGCACTGAAGACACCTGTGCCATTCCAATTGGAATAGTAGCAACTAAGCCTACATCACCAGCATCACTACCCGAAGTATCTACGATAATTACCCCTCTGGCTTGGGTAAACTCATAACCATCTCCGGCACCGTCAGGAGCATCAAACTGGTTGTCGGTAATCTCTACATTCAAGAAAACATTGCCATGCACTTTTTGAGAATCTACCACTTTACCAGCCACAGGCACATGAAAACGGTGGTAATCAAATGGATTCAAGAAGTAGTGGACAAACGTACCTCCGTAAAAACGCTCAGCCAATGGACTGTTATTCAACAATTGCTGTACAGTACCAATGGTATGTGTATGCTTCAAAGTAATACCTTCCGCATTGGACAACGGCTCAACCACATTGCCCTGATCGTCAATGTTATAAATTGCCTTAAACGTGCAGTCAGCTGGCGAGCAGACAATGGTATTATCATTAGGTGCCGCTACCGGACGCATAGGCTGCAGATTAGGTTCAATTGAATTCAGTTGTCTGAAGAAAAACTTATTGAACGTAGTCCAATTGGGTTTGTCGTCTGAATAATCCGGAAGGTTGTACATCACATCATCTTCAAAAGACTTAAGAGTTTCTGGAGTCATAGAAGCAGGAGTGTCCAGGAAGCTTCCCCAGGCATTGGCGTACTGATCTAACCATTCAGCAAAACTGAAATCATTAATTTTACTCTTATAGTCTTGTAAAGTAACTTTAGCACCACCTACTTCGGGGCCTTGATCGACCAACCAATAAAACTGGCAGAGTCTATCATATACCTGCTGGCTGTAACCGTTTTGTTGATCATTATTATTCCAGGCTGTGTAGCCAGGCACTTGGTTCTCTGAGGGAATCACTTCTGCAAACGTCTTGAGGTACCTTAAATAATCCTCTGATGTTGTCGGCCAAGCGTTGTTGTCATACAGCTTATTCAATGCATCATAAAGGTCTGCATTGAGTTTACCATCCGCAGCATTCTCTTTTGCGGCCTTGAGCGATAGAACAAGTGCTTGAGCAAAGATCTTGTCTTCACTGATTTGTTTTTTGAGGTTAGCAATAACCTCTAAAGATTGATATTCCATTTGTGTGTGTTTTAAGTTAATAACGAGATAAAGCTACGCAATGCTTTTTTTAAATAGACAGGCATAACTACTTGATTCCCAGATCAAGTAATACAACCTACTTTGGGAGTGAATCCGTAATTAAGGAGTATAAACTAAGAAAAAGCAGCCTTCAAGAGCTGCTTTTCAAATTTTCTTCCATTTCAATTTGAAACCTAGTTTTTAAATTATTATAATTATTCGATTTTTATTTTATCTAAAAATAATAAACATGCAAAAACTCATTCTATCAACACTCTTTACTTTTCTGCTAACTCCGGCCTTTTCGCAAATCAACTGGTACAAAGATTATGAACTTGCCAAGAGCCAGGCAAAAGCTCAGGGAAAACTTCTAATGATCGATTTTTGGGCTATTTGGTGCGGCCCCTGCAAGAACATGGACTCAAAGCTCTGGTCTTCTGAGGAAATGTTGAAAATGGCCGATAAGTTTATTGCTTATAAAGCGGATATAGATTTTGAGGTGTCTTTGGCCATGAAGTACCAGGTAAAGGGCATACCAAGGGTAATTTTTATTACGCCTGACGAAAAGATAGTTTGGGACAGAACGGGCTTTGCTTCCAGCGATGAATTTTTGACTTCCTTTGCACATTTACCCACAGACTTAAACGCCTTGTTTAGTGCGATCGAAGCCAACGAAAAAGAAGAGTCTCAGCTATCCTATCTGCGGCTGGGAGAAGCCTACAGCCAAGTGGCCAGGGAGATAGAGTCGGAACAAGTGGCCAACAACTTTTTTAAACTTAGCAACGAACACTTCAGAAAGGCAGAAAAAGGGGATGACGCAACTATTTCTCAGTTGGCCGAGCTGAATCAAATACTGAATGTGGCACTCGGGGGCAATACCAAAAGAGCATTAAAAAAACTGGAAAAGGTAGACAATCCGGAATCTGAAATTACCAGAGACTTTATTGCTTACGTGCGTGCCTACTGCTATAAGTGCAATGGGCAAAACGATGAGTTTCAAAGAGAAAAGTCGCAGATAAAAGACGAAAAACTGGTTGCCGAGTTAGATAAGAATAATTAGCTCGCTTTATACCATTCTACTTCTTTGGCCAGGTCTTTAGAAAGCTCAATATCGGTTTCTAATGCTTTAACATTGCCGTCCATTCTAGCTTGTAAAGCTTCTTGAATCTCCTTCTTCACCATTTTACGATATGGGAGGAAGTGCTCCATAAAGACCGCAAAGGTGAAGAAATTGCCTATTCCTCCGGGGTTCTTCTTAAACATCAAGTAGAGATACTTCCAGAAAACAAAACGGGTGCTTCTTACAAAACCAAGCTTAAAGAGCATTTTTAGCCCAAACAAAACCCCTTTAAAATCAAAGTCTGTCTTATGCCTATTTTTAAGCTGCGCCCTAAGCTCCGGATCTCTGTGAACCCTGGCCTGACCAACCATCATAAAGTGATCAAAAACCCGCTTAAGGTAAACCTTAGGATCGTATAGCTTCCAAAAAGCCTCTACATATTCTTTGGCTATATCTTCAATCGGACGGGTAGGAACAAAATTCAGCAGGGTTGTCTGATTCAAATTAGCATCGTCCAGAAGCCTGCCATTCTCCTTCAGCCTGTCCCATAAAGCCGTTCCCGGAAGTGCCTGCAGCATACTGAAAGTTACTCCCGGAATAGCGTTTTCGGTAGCGAATTGAAAAACCCTTTCCCCGGCCCCCTTCTTTTCATCGTCAAAACCAATAATGAACCCGGCCATAATTCTCAGACCAGACTTAGCTATCTTCTCCAAAGATTCATTCATGGGCTGGCGATTATTCTGATGCTTGAGTGTAAGGGCTAAACTATCTGTATCGGGGGTTTCAATCCCAATAAAAACAGTGGAAAACTTACTCATTACCATTAGCTCCAATAACTCATCGTCATGAGCCATATCTATAGAAGCCTCGGTAGTAAAGCTAAACGGGTAGCCATTTGTAGTTTGCCAGTCTATCAGTTTTTCGAGAAAAGGTTTTACCGTACGCTTGTTACCAATGAAGTTGTCATCCACAAAGAAAATTCCTCCACGCCACCCCAGTTCAAAAAGAAGATCCAGCTCGGCCTGTACCTGACTGAACGTTTTGGTTCTGGGCTTTCTGCCATAAAGAATGATGATGTCGCAAAACTCACAGCGAAAAGGGCACCCTCTGGAATACTGTATGGCCATTAGAAAGTAAGCATCCAACTGCAACAAGTCATATCGGGGCACCGGGCTCAAAGTTACATCTGGCTTATCTTTAGACCTGAATATGCCCGAAGCCTCACCCCTGCTCAGAGCATCTACAAAAAGGCCTATCGTATACTCTCCCTCATCCAACACCAGAAAATCGGCACCAGCATCAAGCATGTCGTTGGGCAGAGAAGTAGCGTAAGGGCCTCCAACTGCCACCGGCTTACCCCTTCTCTTAGCCTCTCTTATCTGCCCTAAAAAATCCTCCTTTTGAGCGATCATTCCGGAAAACATGACCATATCGGCCCACTCCCAGTCTTCTTCCGTCACAGATTCAATATTTCTGTCTCTCAATTTGAAATTCCATTCCTGAGGAAGCAGAGCCGCAACAGTAACTAAACTAAGGGGAGGCATAAAGGCTTTTTTACCCATGCCTTGCACAGCCTTTTCAAACGACCAGAAACTTGTGGGAAAAATAGGGTAGCTAAGCAGTACGTTCATAAGTATTATAAAGGTTGAAGGCGGACACCCCACTATACCTACCCTACTGACTGGCCCGATTTGAATATGCTAAATATTCACCTCTTAAAAAAGTGTCAACCACTTATTTAGATCGAGCGGAAATGACCCCAACATCCCGGGCATGAGAGGTGTGCTCAGAACTTCTTACACCGGCTAATAGCAAATACCTAAGGAAGACAAAACATAAAACGCACCAGATGTTTATTGGTAAATAAGACAAAAGAAGCATCTGAAAACTAGATGCACATGGTTACATGCGATACTTAGACCCCTTCACTTGTCTGCTGTAAATATTGACCAACATTTTCTGGGGAGCTCCCAGGAAGAACAACACGAACACCAGCACATTGATTATGTTGGTTTTGAAGTAGTTATTCTGCTCCATTTTACGAGCCGAGATAATTACCTTTTGCGGCATAATATGAATTTTGCCATACTTACGAGCCCTCAACAATATCTCATAATCTTCCATAATCACTATGGTTTCATCAAACCCTTCAATGTGCTTAAATAGCTCACGGGTTATATACAGAGTTTGGTCTCCCCCCCTAAAAAAAATGCCCTGGTATTTAGAAAGACTACTATTGAACCTGAGTCCCTTCACGGGTCTATCGAAAGCCACTTGATAGCAACCGTAGCTAAATCCACCGGCCACAGCCTCTCTAATATCCTCAACAAAGGTATCCGGCACCGTCAGGTCGGCATGCACAAAGTAAAATACATCGCCCGTAGCCCTGGCCGCTCCGGCATTCATTTGTACCGATCGACCGGGAGCAGAATCAATTACCTGAGCACCGGCTTTTAAAGCAAGCTCTCGGGTATTATCCGAACTCCCCCCATCTACCACAATTACTTCCAAAGCAGAGTCGTTGCCTTTATGAAAGAGCGACTTCACCTGACTGTAAATAAGGTCTGCTTCGTTGAGTGCAGGAATGATTACACTAATTTTCTCTTGCATGGCTTAGATACGAAAGGCAGCCCCGGTTTAGATGAGGTTGAGTTCATGTTTTTAAATCTATATCTACAGGAACATTTCCTGTACTGACCTGTTCAATAAATATGATGAAAACCAACGAAAAAACACTTTCAACTGTCATGCAGAAGCTACATGAGCAAGGCTTCACAGCACAGTTTGCTTTACAAAAAGAAGAAGTAGAGGTATTAGGCCGGGGAGATAAATTTCTTCCAACCCAGCTAAAAATAGTAGCACGCTATCACTTTGACGGAATGACTAACCCGAGCGATGAAGCCGACTTATTCGCCATTAAGGCACAAGATGGCACTCAGGGTACACTTGTTGTTTCCGGCCAGACAGAACACCACTCCACTCTACAAAAAATTCCCATTGAAGAGGAGAATTAAGTAGATTAGGGTGTGAAAAAGATTGCGATACTACTGTTTGTAGCTCTTTTGAGTTGTGAACCGAAAGAGCCCTGGCTTACCGGTTTCGAAAAACCGGAAATGAACCCCATCTTAAAAGCCGATAGTACCTATACCTTTTTAGACCCACTAACCAACAACCCGGTGGCCTGGCAAAAGGCCGATGTTTTTAACCCGGCTGCGGTAGTAAAAGACGATACGGTGTTTATGTTCTTTAGGGCCGAAGATAACCCCAAAGCCTATTTAGGCGGAAGAACCTCAAGAATTGGGCTTGCCTGGAGCACCGATGGGCTCAACTTTAACAAATTCGATTCTCCGGTTCTCTATCCGGACTCCACAGCCTTTATAGCCTACGACTATCCCGGGGGCTGTGAAGATCCTCGGGTGGTAAAAGCACCTGATGGGCGATACATCATGACCTACACCTCGTGGAATCAGGATGTAGCCCGCCTATCCATTGCCAGCAGCAAAGATTTAAGAAACTGGACCAAGCATGGCCCTGCTTTGCTTAATGCCCTTCAGGGAAAATTTGTAGACACTTGGAGTAAGTCTGGATCCATTGTGTGCAAGCAACAAGGCAATGAACTCATTGCCACCAAAATCAATGGCAAATACTGGATGTATTTTGGCGAAAGAGGAGTAAACCTGGCCTGGTCAGAAGACCTGATTAACTGGACTCCCCTAACCGATGGCGACCAGCTGGCCATAGTTATGGATACCCGTCCCGGCTATTTCGACAGTTTTCTCACCGAACCCGGACCTCCTGCCCTACTGACCAGTGAAGGCATTCTGCTCATATATAATGGTAAGAATGACGAAGGCGATATTGCGGACCCTGACATTGCCAAAGGCACCTATTGTGGTGGGCAAGCCTTGTTTAGTGCTGCCGATCCATCCAAGTTTATAAAGCGCATGGATGAGCCCTTTATTTGCCCAACACTGCCTCACGAAATTACCGGGCAGTACGCTGCAGGCACTACCTTTCTGGAAGCCCTGGTTCCTTATAAAGATCGGTGGTTTATGTACTACGGTACAGCCGACTCCTTTGTGGGAGTAGCCGTTGCCAATCAATAAATACTGTAAAGGATTTGAAGGCAGATGAGCACCCACCTTACCGTTTGAAGACCCAAAAGCCTGGACTATACTCGACCCACTAAAATAAAGTGCATAAAAAAAGAGGTTACCTTGCGATAACCTCTTTTTTGTGGGCCCTGCTGGATTCGAACCAGCGACCCCCTGCTTGTAAGGCAGGTGCTCTGAACCAACTGAGCTAAGAGCCCTTATTTCTCACTTACACCAGGTTTTACCCTGTTTTTGTTGTGCTTGTGATCAAATGGGAGTGCAAAGGTAGCACCGGTTTTTAATAATGCAAATGGGTCGGCAAAAATATTTTAAAAAATTATAATCGCTCCACAAAAGCTCTCCATCTTACGGAAAAGTGTTTTTTATTTATCTTTAGCCAAAGCATTTTTAGCACTGCATGACCCTCTCAGAGTTCAAGAGCCTTTTCGATCAGTATTACACCCCCATCAAGAATTTCCTATACTACAAATCGGGTAATATTGAGCAGAGCGAAGACATTGCCCAAGATGTGTTCATGAAACTTTGGGACAAGCGGGAGGAAGTTCAGCCGGAGACTGTAAAAAGCTACTTATACACCATTGCCAACAACATGTTGCTCAACAAAATAAGACATGACAAGGTGGTGATGAATTTTGCAGAACGGCACAAAACCCAACAAGAAGAACACTCTCCGGAGTTTGCTTTGGAAGAAAAGGAATTCAAAGCCGAGTTGGAAGAAGTTATTGGTGCTATGCCCGAAAAGCAACGCGAAGTTTTTCTAATGAACCGGATTGATGAACTCACCTATAAAGAAATAGCCGATAGGCTCGCACTAAGCGTCAAAGCTGTTGAGAAAAGAATGCACGGAGCTCTGGCACATCTTCGCGAACACATTAAGTATAAAATTTAAGTTAATTTAGACCGGTGAAAGAAGATAATCTCATAGACAATTGGCTCAAACAGGAGCTTCCTCCGGAAGAGAAGGAAGCTATGGAGAAACTTATCGCTTTCACCGAGAAGCTGGACGTTCCGCATGGTAAATCGCAAAACGAAGCCTGGGAGCAACTCACCAGAAAAATAGAAGAAAGAGCTCCTGACAACGAAAAAATTATGCAGCCCTCAAAGCCTCGCAGGGCATGGCTGTGGGCTGCGGCTGCCGCTATTATATCCCTGGTTATCTACGTTAACTTTTCGGCAGGCAATAAGATCATCACCGTACGGGCGGCATCGGGCCAGCTTACAACCATTACACTCCCCGACAACTCTATGGTTACCCTCAATGCCGGAACCGTTATGTCTTACAAAGAAAAAAACTGGGAGCGCAATCGTTGGGTGGTACTATCGGGCGAAGCCTTTTTCGATATTACTCCGGGCAACGAATTCAAAGTAATCGGAGACAATTATCAGGTAAAAGTGCTGGGCACTTCCTTTAACCTTTACAACCGATCCAAACACCTGCGTGTTTCCGTATTTACCGGTACAGTAGAGGTAAGCAACAATGAAGATAAAGTAGTTTTGAACCCCGGTGAGGAAGCTTTACTGCACAAAGACCAGTTGAAAATCCAGGCTTTCGATCTCACACGAACAGCCACCTGGAGGTCGGGCAGCTTTTACTTCGATGCTCAACCCCTGTCGCAGGTAGTTGAGGAGCTGGAAAGGCAGTTCAATATTAAAATACTTTCAGAGCAACCACTAAGCGAAAGATATTACTCAGGCTACTTCAATACTTCGAACCTCAACGAGGCATTGCAGTTGGTTTTTGTACCTATGGGGCTTAAATTCAGTAGAAACGGAGATCAGGTAATTGTTGAATAGTGCGCATTATAAGTTGGCTTTTATGTGTATTGATTTGCAGCCAGATCAGCCTGGCTCAAGACATCCGTTCGGTGGCCATAACCGAAAACTTTGACAACGCTTCACTGGCCAAAGTACTCCGAATACTCAAAAACAAATACGACCTTAAAATTGCCTATGACGATGCCCTTATAACAGGCACTACGGTTTCCGGGCAGTTTGCTCAAAAGCCTGTGACCGAATTTCTGGACGCCATCTTGCGCAATAAAGGAATAGACTACCAATTGCTCAATGATAAAATCATCCTCATCCCCAAAAAGGTAAATCTTGATGTAAATACGCCCAGTCTGTTCGACATAACCGTATTTGGGTTGGTGCAAGATGCCAGCACCGGAGAAAGTTTACCCAATGCCGTGGTAAGAGTGAGCGGTTTGCAACGCGGAGTTATAACCAATAAAGACGGCTATTTCTCTTTACCCCAGGTACCCACCGACACCAGCACCATTGAAGTTAGCTACCTGGGCTACCAAAAATCGCAGGTAAAACTGAAGCCGGGAGAAACCAAGCAGACCATCAAAATAATGATGCAAGAAAGCTCACTAGATCTCTCCGAGTTTACGGTGGTAGAAAATAAATTCTCCACGGTTAAGTATGGCGATCAGATATCTCAGATCACCATAGACCCCAACAACCTCTCCGCACTACCAAGCCTTGGTGAACTGGATATTTTTCGTTCGCTTCAGTATTTGCCGGGCATTGGGGGTTCTGACGAAACCTCATCGGCCCTATCGATTAGAAACAGCCCTTCTACTCACAATTTGGTACTATTCGATGGTATAACCCTTTACCGGCTAGATCATTTTTTTGGTGTTTTTAGTGCCATCAATGCCGATGCTGTTCGAGACATTAAAATTTACAAAGGAGGCTTTGGAGCAGAGTACGGAGGTCGGGTCTCCGGGGTGGTAGACATTACGGGTACCACCGGGAGTTTCAACGAACCCAATTACTCCATGGGCTTAAACCTGCTAAGCGCTCGGTTTAGTGCCAATGTGCCTTTTGCCAGTGGAAGAGGAGCTTTTCATGTGAGTGCAAGAAGAGCATACACCGATATTATTCGCAGCAATCTCTTCGAAAAACTCTACACCAACTATCGAAAAAAATCTAATCAGGTAAATCAGCAGGCTTTTAACGGGCTGGCCAATGAAGACGACCTCATACGCCCCGATTTTCATTTTTACGATCTCAATTTTAAGGCCACCTACAAGGTTTCTACCCGCGATGTAATGAGTCTGAGTGTTTATCAGGGCCGGGACGACCTGGATACGGACTTTGACATAGTGAACTTCCAGGATCCGAACAATCCCGGCACCATTAGCCAAATTGACAGCTACAATGAAAAGGCCGACTGGGGTAACAATGGCATTGGACTGGCCTGGTCCAGAAACTGGAAC
The DNA here is from genome assembly GCF_002296035.1 of Roseivirga sp. UBA838. Classification (NCBI taxonomy): domain Bacteria; kingdom Pseudomonadati; phylum Bacteroidota; class Cytophagia; order Cytophagales; family Roseivirgaceae; genus Roseivirga; species Roseivirga sp. UBA838. The sequence goes on along the minus strand of NZ_DBHC01000022.1, from coordinate 67,898 downwards.
AGAAAGTATTACTCAAACCTGCAGCTGGCCTTTTCCGATCATTACTTCGACTACTTCTACAACAACGAAAGACGCAATGGTGCTGGCGATCAAATCGGGCTTTACGAAATCACCCGAATGAACGAGGTAGAAGATCTTCAGTTAAATTTAAAAAATGAACTCACGGTGGGCGGACGGCATAGCCTTGACTTTGGCATTAACCTTTCCAGCATCAACGTATTCAACAAGGTAGATATACGCGATTTATCGGGCATGACTCCGGATGACCGCAACCCCAGCTCTGACGGAACCATTCTTTCCTTCTATCTGGCCGACAATATTACGCTCAGCAAAAACCTTGAGTTGCGACTGGGTGGCCGGCTCAACACCACCAGTGTAAGTGACAAAAGCTTCTTTGGGCAACGGGCGGCCCTCGTATATCAGCCCCTTCCACACCTGGAACTCAAACTAAGTTCGGGCAAGTATTTTCAGATTATGCGAGAAGAGGTTTTTGACGACCCCTTTTCGAATAATGAAAACAGTTGGAACCTGGCATATGAAAGCAGCAAACCAGGGCCCAGGCACCTTCCGGTAATGGAATCGGACCACCTAATAGCAGGCTTTCAATATGAAAAAAACGACCTTACCATAGACCTTGAGTTTTATGAAAAACAGGTAAGCGGGCTCACCGAATACAACATCTCTCACCTGTACAATCCCAACACCAACCGCCAAAGTCCGAGTATTCTTATAGCACCCGGCACCAGCAATATCAGGGGTTTAGATCTACTTATTCAAAAGCGTATAGGCCCATACCAGGGCTGGATTGCCTACACCAGAAGTAAAGCACTCAACCGCTTTGAAAGCATAAATAACAATAGTGAAATAGCTGCAAGAGAAGACCAGCGCAATGAACTTAAGTTTGTACATATTATTGAACTACCGGCCTGGAACTTTTCAGCTACCTGGGTCTATGGTAGCGGCAAACCATTTTACCGTCCCACTATTAATTTTATTCGAAACAATCAGGGTGAGTTGATCAATTTTGAAGTGGTTAACACCCAAAAAACAGTTGAACGACTTCCTGATTATCACCGGTTAGACATCTCCATTGCCCATAAGTTTGAGGGAGAACATATGCGTGGAGAAATGGGGCTATCTATTCTCAACGTGTATAACCGGCAGAACATACAAGGCAGGAGACTCAAGCGAGATGAAATTGAAATGGCCATTAATAACAATGAACAAATGGCCCCTACCAATCTTTACAGAGATATAGTACTGCTCGACTTTACCCCTTCCCTGTTTCTCAATCTGTATTTTTAAATTATAGGGCTACTTATCCAGATCAGATAGAAGCAAAAGACACTTGACCTACAAGCTGCCTTAACAGCCCCTATATGTGTCATTCCATTCGCAAATGGCAAGACTAGTGGAAAAATGTCAAAACACACACCATACGACTTAAATAAGCTACACTATAAATATACTAAAAGTAGGGTGTTGCTCACGCTTGGTGTATTAACAGCACAATGACAGGAAAAAAGCACCATAACAATTGGGAGCAGGCGTGGCTTGAGGGAGAAATAACTCACCGGGAAGCAAAACAACATGCCGAAAACGACCCTCAATTTGAGTCATTGCAGAAGTTTGTGGAACAGTCCGGCAACCTCTGTGTGAGAGAAACCATTTCTCAGGAAGAGGCCTGGAAGAAGCTGGAAAGCAAAATTTCTAACCACGATTCACCTAAAGTAATTTCCATTTCGCGCAGAGATTGGATAATCGGAGTAGCGGCCTCTTTCATCTTAGCTATTGGTGCTTTTTTCATTTTACAACCACGAACCAATCAAGTTTCTATAGCTACCGGTTTGGCAGAAGTACGAACAGTAAATTTGCCCGATGGATCGGTGGCATACCTGAATGCTGAAAGTTCCGTTTCATTTCCTGAAAAAGGCTGGACAGACCACCGAGAGGTGCGCTTAACTGGCGAAGCCTTCTTTGAGGTGAAGCGGGGCAGCAGCTTCAAGGTGCTAACAACCAACGGAAAGGTTGAAGTACTAGGCACCAGTTTTAATGTGAGAACCAGAGGCCAGCTACTGCAAGTAGCGTGTAAAACCGGCAAGGTAAAAGTAAGTAGTCCGGAAGGCACTTCAGAGCAAATAATAACTCCGGGACTCTCCGTTTCGGTTGAAAATAATGTTGTTTCCGAACCTGTAGAAACGCGGCTAGACAGAATTGACAGCTGGAGAATCGGTCAATATGACTACGAGAGTGTACCGCTACAACAAGTTCTGAACGAAGTAAAAAGATTATACAGTGTAGAAGTTGAGCACGACTTCTCTGAAAGCGAATTATCAAGCCCTATAACCACCACATTCAAAAGCCTGAAAGATGCCGCCCAAACCATTGCACTATCCAAAAGCAGAGGATTTGAGGTAAATACTGAGGCTCAACGAGTGGTGTTTAAGGTGAAATAATATTTAAAATAAGGTGACAATTGTTTTTATGGTTAAGCAGTTCAGTCACCGATTCTTAGGTTGAGGTTGAGGGATGGGTGGTGCCATCCCTCTTATTTTTTCAAGACATCAAAAACTCTCCAAAAGAGTTTCCAGGCTCATTCCCCGCGAACCCTTAATTAGTATCTGGCTATCTTGCAATTGAAGTCCTTTTAAGTAAGTCGCCAATTCTTGTTTATCTTCAAAGTACTCAGCCTTCTTATTCGTTTCATAGGCATGCTTCATTAGCTCACCACAAAAAATCACCTGATCCAGAGCGAGGCCGGCCGTCAGGCTACCCACAGCAGCATGTTCTTCGGCCGCTGACTCACCCAGTTCGAACATATCGCCCAGAATAGCCACCTTATAACCCGGTTTGGCCGCAAAATTTTGCAGTGCAAGTGCCATAGAAGTGGGATTGGCATTATAGGCATCCATTACCACGGTATTTGAGCCTAATTGCTTAATCTGAGACCGGTTATTTTCAGGTATATAGGCGGCTATAGCTTCCAGGGCTTCATTCTCAGGCACCCCAAAATAGGCTCCAATGCAAAGAGCCGCACAAATGTTTTCAAAATTATAGCTTCCGGAAATCTGAGTATCCACCACCTTGCCTGATCGGGCCCTCAGTTTCACAAAGGGTTGGGCATCGATTAACTCAGCATGGTAAACATCATCCTTATCAGGGTAAGTCGCTATCTCACTTACTAACCGACCGGCCTTTTCCATCAGGCGCTGATTACGAGAGTTCACAAACAAAACACCCCCTTGTTTGGCCACATGTTCATATAGCTCGGTTTTACCCTTAAACACCCCTTCTATTCCACCGAAGCCCTCCAGATGAGCCTTTCCTATGTTAGTAATCAAACCGAAAGTGGGTTCGGCAATGGCACAAAGTTGAGCTATATCTCCTACAAAATTAGCTCCCATTTCTACTATAGCCATCTCCGTGTTGGCCGTCAGCCTCAGCAAAGTAAGAGGTACACCAATGTGATTGTTAAAATTGCCCAATGTGGCCAACACACGAAATTTTCTAGCCAGCACATCTCGCACAAGTTCTTTAGTTGTAGTCTTTCCATTAGAACCCGTAATGCCAATTACCGGAATATTAAACTGCTTGCGGTGATGATTGGCCAACTGCTGCAGAGCCTTCAACCCATCTTCAACCACCAGATAACGATTATCTCTGGCATAGGCCGGGTCATCGATTACCACCGCACAGGCACCAAGCTCCAAAGCCTTATCGGCAAACTTGTTGGCATTAAAGTTTGGCCCTTTCAGAGCAAACCACAGGTTATCTTTTTGGATAGTGCGGGTGTCTGTAGACACACCCGTAGAACGAAGGTAAACCGAGTATAACTGATCAATCATTGCCATTGCATTTGGTCGGTAAAGTTACAACACTAAAGCGCAAAAATTGCGTTATTCTGAATGACTGATCGTAATTTAGCCTCAGAGTTGCTCGCATGAAATACCTGATTGTCTTAATAACCCTTTTCTTCGCCACTACAGCCAAGGCTCAGGTTGCCTTCGCCTTCGATCAGACGGTAGAACTCCGGCAAGACAATGAACGCTTAGCTAGGGCTTTTGAGGGGGGCTTAAATTCTGCGCAATTTCAAACCATGGATCTGAATATGGACGGGCAACAAGACCTGGTCATCTTCCACCGGCAGTCCGGCCACCTTACCACCTACATACGCCAGGACGATGAATGGGTATTTGACCCTTCTTATGCCTTCCAGTTTCCGGCCGATGTGGTGAATTGGATGGTACTGACAGACTTTGACTGTGATGGCAAAAAGGATCTTTTTACAAACACAACGCTGGGCATTAAAGTATACCGCAACATGAGTACTTCCGAAGGTGTGGCCTGGCAACTAGCCAGTGAATTTCTGCGCTTCGATCAGGGCTCTAATTTACAGGTGAGCGCCACCGATATACCCGGCTTTGCCGATGTTAACGGAGACGGAGCATTAGACATTCTTAGTTACCGCTTTGGAAGTTCCGGTTCGATAGAATACTACCAAAACACAGGTTCCTGTGGTAGCCTTAATTTTACCCGAATCACCAGAAACTGGGGCGATTTTTACGATTGTGGCTGCAACAACTTTTCGTTCGGACAACCCTGTCAGGAAAACTCTGGAGAAGCTGCTGAGGAGGCCGAGACTTCAGAGCCGGCTGTGATTTTGCATGCAGGAGGCAAAACCATTCTTCCCTTCGATGCAGACAATGATGGCGATATAGATATTGTAGCCTCAGATGAGCTCTGTACTAATCTCGTTTTTTTTGAAAATAAGGGAACCACGCAACAAGCCTCTATTACCGATTTTCTTCCCTTCCCCTCTCAAGACCCTGTGGCCTTTGAGTTTTTTCCTTCAGCGTTCCTTTTAGATACCGATTTTGACCAGGTAATGGAACTGGTGGTTTCCACAAACATCGACCGCAATCTGGGCAACAGGGTAAACTTTACAAACCACATACAGGTATTCGACAATTCCGGCAACAACCTAAACCCCACCTTTGAAGGGAAACAGCCTTTTTTACAACATGAGATGGTAGATTTGGGGGAGGATGCCTATCCCGCATTTTGGGACTATGATGCCGATGGTGATCTGGATTTATTCGTTGGGCACGCTGGACAACCAACCCCAAACGGACTGGTAAGCAGTCTTTGGCTGTTTGAAAATACCGGAAACCGTTTTAACCCCTCATTTGCTTTGGCAACTACCGACTTCCAGAATCTGTCTTCGCTGGGTTATGCCGGGTTTAAACCCCAGATGGCCGATATAGACAATGACGGCATTACCGATATAGTTCTTCAGGCACAAACCGGAGGAAATTCGGCTGCTATTTTTCTTCTAAAGGGCCTTGGTGATGGCCGTTTAGAAACTCCTGTAAATCTTAACCTGCCTACTACACCCAATAGCAACCCCTTGGTGTATGACATTGACGGAAACGGCCTGGCAGACGTGCTGCTTGGCGGAGCTTTTGGAGGACTGACGGCCTTTATCAACGAAGGCAACCTAAGGTTTAGGGAAGAGGAACAGTTTGGCGGTTTTGAAAATGATTTTACCCGTCAGGTGCTTTCTGTTGCAGTGGCCAACTGGTCGGGCACCAGCAAACCGCAACTACTTACCATAGATAGTCAGGGAGCATTGACCCTCTATGAAGCTCCTTTTAATGCAGCATTCCAAAAAGGCCCCTCTGTCACTACACTAATTAGCGAAGCAAATAACCTCAGACCTTCACGACAGGGCCGAAGCAACTACCTGGCCGCAGCCGATTTATTTGGCAATGGCAAACCATCGCTGGTTATTGGCACCAAAAGAGGTGGACTGTTGCTTCTCAGAAATGTGGGAACCGGAAATGGCGGAAGCGAAAATGACCTACGGGTTTCACTGTCTCCAAACCCATCAGCGGACTCCGTCAGACTTTTGTTAAATGCCAACGCCATGGTCTCAGTGGTAGATACCAGTGGACGACTAATTTCCGAGCCTGTAGCTGTAGCCGATGCTGAAGTAACTACTTTGGATTTCTCCAGTTACCCCGTTGGCCTATATCTGATTCGAATTGTAAGTTCGGACGGACGGAGTATTACTAAAAAGCTATTAATTCAGCGATGATCCTCTTCTGTTACTTTCAGATAAAACCCATAGAGCAAATAGCTTTTAGCTTTCCCGAGAAAGACGCATTAAGTGAAATTGATGCAGCGTTTAACTTTGTGGAAGCCGATAGTAAATCGGAGCCATTTTTAGTTCAGGAGATCGCTAAAATGATAGCTGAATCAGAACAAGTCATATGCTTTTTCGATGTAGTTGAATCAGAAGGTCTAGGCACTCTTTCTAAAGCGATAGAAGCCTTAAGAAAGAGCAAAGCAAACCAGCTATTCTTTGTGAATGGAAAGAACCAACAACTGCAGAAAGTCTTACAGATGTTGAAACAACCAGTGCACAACTTTGAATCTACCGCACAGTTGAAAGCAGTCTTAACTGAATCTATCAACTCTTGATTTCAAACTCATCGGCATCCAGGTGAGCAGGAAACTTTTTACGGAACGACTGAAGGCTTTCAGCAGAGAGTTCTATGTAAATAATCTCTTCCTTTTCAGAAAACGCCAACTGCTCTCCTTTTGGACTGTATGCCGCTGAATGACCATTATATTCAATACCAACTCCATCTTTCCCTACACGATTGAGACCAATAGAATAACTCACATTCTCAATAGCTCTTGCTTCCAGTAGCGTGTCCCAAGCATTCACTCTAACAGCCGGCCAATTGGCCACATAAAGCAACAGATCATAGGCTAAGTCTACATTTCTAGACCACACAGGAAACCTTAGATCATAGCAAACCATTGGACATATCTTCCAGCCCCTCCACTCTACTATGAGCTTTTCTGCACCCATATCGAAATGCTCGTGCTCATTGGCCATTCGGAAAAGGTGACGCTTATCATAAGTCTTAAACTGTCCATCGGGTTGCATCCACAAGAGCCTATTGAACACCTTGCCCTCCTCTTTGACGATGTAAGAACCGCAAACAGCTGCATTCTTTTGCGCAGCCATTTGCTTCATCCACTTAAAAGTATTGAAGTTCATGGGCTCGGCTAACCCCTTATGCTCCATAGTGAAACCGGTCTGGAACATTTCTGGAAGTAGAATAAGGTCTACGTCATTCTGAATTTGCCAGATTTTCTCTTCAAACATGGCTAGGTTCGCACCTATTTCATGCCAATGAATATCAGATTGGATAAGAGCTACGCGAAGGTTTTGCATAGCCAAATGTAGAAAGAATTAGGCTTAATCTGCCCACAACTCCTGGTACTCTCCTTTGGGATCGTACATCTCTTTTTGACGTTCAATGTTGAACTCTCTACCTCCTCTTGGGTCGTTTCCAACTCCAGCAATGTAAATCCAATTACCGTAGTTTGAACATGGGTCGTAGTCTATCAGCATTTTCTCGAAATAGGCAGCTCCTAGCCTCCAGTCAATCTTCATTTGGTGCATTAGGTATGAGGCTACATTTTGCCTTCCTCTATTACTCATAAACCCCGTGGCATTCATTTCCCGCATATTGGCATCAACAAAAGGTTCACCTGTTTTTCCATCTCGCCATAAGTGAAAAAGTTTATCAGATCCCCAGTCGATTTTATCTTCACCCAAAATTCCTTTTCTCTGATAAATCTGATTGCCGTATTTCTTGGCCACAAAGTGGAAATAATCTCGCCAAACCAGTTCGAAAACCAACCAATAGGTTGAGCTGTTTTTCTTTACGTACTTCTCGAATTTCTTTACTTGCCAATAGATTTGTCTTGGTGAGATACAACCATGAGCCAACCAAGGAGAGAACTTGCTGCTGTAATCACCTCCAATAAGGCCATTACGCGTTTGTTTATAGTTACCAAGCAACTCCTTATCCCATAAATAATAATTCAACCTATCATTGGCTGCTTTAGCTCCTCCAAGAAACTGGATAACCGACCTATCATCTACTTCAACTGGCTCAAAGCCTAATTCTTCCATAGAAGGCACTTCAGAACCGAAACCTTGGGGTGAATGAATTTGCAAAGGTGCTTCTAGTAGTTTTCTTACATCGGCCTTTTTCTCAACCGACTTTCTAAACTGCGTGAATATATCTGGAAGCTCATCCAAATGATAAGGCAGATCATTAATATGATAGAGTGTTTCACCCCAAATGAACTTAGTGTTTATGGTTTCTGAGAGTTTTTCCTCCAGCTGTACTTCATCATAAGCAGAAGCCTTTTGAGCATAAAGCACATCGCAATTATAGGTTTTCCTGATATCGTTAAGAACAGTCGCAGTATCTCCTACTTTGACCATTAAATCTGAGCCGAGCTGCTGTAAATGAGCCTTAAGATCCTCCAGCGATTCCAAGAGAAATTTAAGACGATGAGAGCCCATTCTTTCAATACCCCACTGCTCTCCCCTCAATAGGCTCTCATCAAAAACATAAACGGGCAAAATCTCTGGATTCTCCTCAACAGCCTTGTTTAAGACTTCATTATCCTCCACCCTCAAATCGTTCCGAAACCAGTAAATCGCCCTGCTCATATTTCCTCCATCTTATTCAGGTACTTAGCCGCTTGTTCAATGATTTGGTTTTTCTTTTCAGTAGAATTTTTATCCCAAACCCGGTAAATCATGCCCATTCGATGATTCTTCTCGAGCTTCTCTCTATTTCTGTCGAGAAAATCCCAGTATAGACTGTTGAACGGACAGGCCTTCTCACCTAATTTCTCCTTGTACTTGTAATGACATGAACCACAGTAATGACTCATTTTATGCATGTAATTAGCAGAAGAAACGTAGGGCTTAGTAGCCACCACACCACCATCGGCAAACTGGCTCATTCCTCTAGTATTGGTAATTTCCACCCACTCAATTGCATCGATGTAAATCCCTAGATACCATTGATCTACCTCATCGGGATCTATACCCGCCAACAGCGCAAAATTCCCCGTTACCATCAATCGCTGAATATGATGTGCATAGGCATAGTCCAAAGATTGTCCAATGGTGTGAGAAAGGCACTTCATTTTGGTTTCACCTGTCCAAAACCAGTCTGGTAGTTTTCTCTTATGGTTGAAGAAGTTTTCTTTGGCATAGTCCGGCATATATTTCCAATAGATGCCTCGCATATACTCTCGCCAACCTAGTATTTGCCTAATAAAGCCCTCGATTGCTGAAAGCGGAACATCCTCATTATTCCGCCCATATTCTTCAGATTTTCGAATAATCTCTTCTGGAGAAAGGATTTTCGAATTCAGTAAGAAAGATATTCTCGAGTGGAATAAAGACCAACCTTTGGTGGTCATAGCATCTTGATACTTACCAAAAAATGGCATACAATCATTCAGAAAGAAATCGAAGAGTTCTAACCCTTCTTCCCTTGTTACGGGCCACAGAAAATCTTTAGAATCTACATTTCCTATTGTTTTAATGCCTCTTTCCTCTAACAGCTCAACCAAGTCTGTTACATCTCTTTGAAATGATTTTGGCTCTGGAACAAAGGTATCTTCTGGCATTTTGTTCCTATTGTCATGGTCATAATTCCATTTACCTCCAACAGGATTATCTCCGTCCATTAGCACTTTATGCTTTTTGCGCATGTTTCTGTAGAACGACTCCATGAGCAACTGCTTTTTACCTTTGAAAAAGTCAGCAAGATCAGTTCGAGAAGTCATGAAATGCTCGGTATCGAAGGCTTTGAAATCAGCATCTATGGCTCCACAATACCCCTGAATCTGTTTATCGAGCCTGTATTCATCAGGCATCTGGTATTCGAACTTTTTGATCTTGTGCTCCTCTATTATCCAAGAAAGATTATCTGTTAATGACTGCTTATTCTTTTCATCATCTAGCTTTAGGTAAAGCACTTGATGTCCTTGCTTTTCCAAATGCTCAGCAAAGGCTCGCATGGCTAGAAAGAATGCAATAACCTTCTGAATATGATGCGTGGTGTAGGTTAGCTCCTCCCCCATCTCCATCATTACATAAAGCGTATTTTCGTCTTTCTCTTGATACCAAGAGTGTTGGTGATTCAGCTGATCACCTAATATTAGTCTTAGTCTCCTCATTTACTTGCGTCACCCTGTCCCGATAGTTCGGGATTATTTCAGGGACTTTAAGGTTTAGATGCTGAAACAAGTTCAGCATGACGTTTTCTGCTTCTTCTACATTTTTCTGAACAGTAAACCACTTCTTGCCAGCAGTTTCTCCATTTCTTTCGCCACTCAAAGGGGCGATTGCAAACGGGGCAAATCTTGGTTGGCAACGGTCCTTTTTTCATTGATGGGATAACTACATCCCAATAGAATAGTTTAATAGATCAACTCATCACCCTGAATTCATCTTAGGGTACTTCAAATAGATACCGAAGCAAGTTCGGCATGACGCAGTCCATGAACAGTTATTGCATTCGCCTACCTGGAATGGCATGCTTTTTTAGGATGCGGTAGTTTTCTTTTCTCACTTCAGCATGATTGCGATGTGACCACAGTGCTTTTCTAGCTCTTTCAGCCGCGGCTTTAACATCTACCACTGGCTTAAGGTCTTCGGGGTTTATGTTCAGCATACGCGCCTCCAAAGGTGGCATTTGCCAAGGCTCATGAATGTATTCAGAAGGAACGCCAGAGAGCTCTGGCACCCATTTTTTTATAAACTTCCCTTCAGTATCATGATCTTGGCTTTGCTTGATGGGATTGTAGATTCTGATGGTATTTATGCCAGTCATGCCGGCTTGCATCTGAAACTGTGGATAGTGAATACCAGGTACAAAATCTAAAAACTGTGAAGCCAAATACTGGGCTCCTTCTTTCCAGTGTTGCCATAAATGGTGCGTTAGAAAACTTACAAGCATGGCTCTCATTCTGAAATTAATATAGCCAGTCTCCTTCAAACACCTCATGCAAGCATCGACCAATGGCACTCCAGTTTTGCCATCTTTCCAAGCTTGAATGAGCTCTGGTTTTTCTTCCTTTTCTAAGAAATCATAACCCCGGTTGATGTTCTCAAACTCATAACGGTCTTCCATTTCGAACTTTTGCACAAAGTGCGCATGCCACTGGAGCCTAGAACCAAAGTTGGCCGACTGTCTTTTGAAGCCAAATTGATCTTTAGCAGTTAGCCTGGTTTGATAAACTTCTCTGAGACTCAAATTCCCCCAGGCTATATAAGGAGACAAACGGCTGCAGCCTTTTCTACTTTCTTCGGGTTTTGAGATTGACTTAGAATAATGCTGCACTCTATCGGTCAAGAAGCTCTTCATATACTTCTTACCTACTGAAGTACCTCCTTTTTGAAAATGAGCATGAGGAGTTTTGAATTCAGCAGGAACCGGCTTGCCGAACTTCTGCCTAATAGACTCAGCGAGTTCAATTGTTTGGGGTTTTTCTAAATCTGGTCGATCCAAAGCGGACTTCATGTAACCATGAAACTCTTTCAACCAATCTTTCCGGTTTTTAGCCCCGCGTAACACACCATTATGCAAATACTCATTCCATTGCACTCCATTCTGACCGCAGAATTTCTTCACCCATTTATCTAAATCATAAGTTACCTTAAGTCCGCTTTCTTGGTGAGAGTATATAGACTTTAGATGATAGATATCAGAGAAGTAGGTTAACGATTTTCGAAAGCCAGTATAAAACACCTCAACCTGATGACCTAAAGGCTTGAGAATTTCATTCATATCCTCAATAGATTCCCAGACAAATCGCCAATGTCGCACATCATAATGTGGGTCTGCAATCAGTTCTGGGTCGAAACAGTAAAGCAGAAGCAGCTTATCTCCAGACTCAATCGCTCTTTTCAGAGGCAAGTGATCCGTGAGTCGAAGATCTCGCTTAAACCAGACAATAGAAACTTCCTGCTTTGGCATAAATTTATAAAGCAGGTTGAAGGAAAATGTTTAGGACTTAATCAGTTTTTCAACTCTAAATCTATTTGGCTAATCAATTCCTTAGCATTGGAGAGCATTAACTCGTAACGCGGGCTATCTTCATCGGCATAGCGTTGAATAATTCCTAAAAGGTGAGGTTCTGTGAAAAACCATTTCAATGCGGAATTCATTTGAGCTCCTTCTTCTAACTCTAAGCCTAATTGTTTGGCCGAAGTCCATTTAAGGACGTGTGCCACCTCTTTACTCGATGAATTATAAAGTTCAACCTCCATGTTTTCTATAAAATTATTGAGGCTATTTTCTTCCAATAGTGTTTTTGAATAAGAGGTGTAATAGGCAAAAAGTGCATCTTCTAAGGTAGTACCTTGCAAGTCTTTTATAAAGCCTGAACTCTTTAAGGCTTCAAACCCCGATTGGTCTATCACAACACATTGTTCGGCCAAAATCTGTAACGACCCTAGAAGAGTTTCTTCAGAATATTCATCATGAATGGCCATATTCAGGTGATTCAAGGCTATTTCATGAAAGCTTTTGTAACGACTATCCGTTTCTGCAATACTTGCCGTATCGCTCACCACATTCTTCCTAATGGTTTCCAAGTACCCTTCCAACTGTTCCCTTTCTCTTTTATTCTGACTCCAATTATCAAACCCCATGGCCAAGCTGATACCTATGAAAATGAGCACAATTTCACCAAGGGCATATTTCCAATTGAACTTAAAATTTGGCTTTCTTTTCATCGGCCTACACTTAAACAATCCCTAATCTAGTCCTTTCTTTTCAATTGAAGTTTGTCAAAGGTTCTTCGCATGCCTATATTCCAACCATGCAAATTGAATCGAAACTACCCAACGTTGGGATCACCATATTCACCAAAATGTCGAAAATGGCTCAGGATTACGGAGCCATTAACCTCTCTCAGGGGTTTCCTGATTTTGACGTTGCGCCTGAGCTGATAGACCGGGTGCATTACTACATGAAAAAAGGAATGAACCAATATCCACCTATGGCCGGAGTAGCCTCTTTGCGAACCGCCATTGCGGACAAAGTGCAAAGGTGCTATGATGTGACCATTAAGGATACAGAGGTATTAGTGACTTGTGGTGCTATAGAAGCCATTTTTAATAGCATTAGTGCTCTGGTGCATTCGGGAGATGAGGTGATTATCATGAACCCTGCCTATGATGCCTATGAAGTCATTATCAACTTGCAGGGAGCAAAAGCCGTGGGGGTGAATTTGCGGCCCGAAGATTACAGCATCGATTGGGAAGCGGTAGAACAGTCTGTCACTGCCAAAACCAGAATGATCATTATCAACTCTCCACACAACCCTAGCGGAGCCATTTTGACAGAAGACGATTTAATTGCGCTGGAAAAAATAACGGAAGGCACCGAAATACTCGTTCTGTCCGATGAAGTGTATGAACACATTGTATTCGATGGTCAGGAGCATCATTCCGTACTCAGGTCGGAAAAACTGAGAAAGCGGTCGGTGGCTACCTTCTCTTTTGGAAAAACTTTTCATGCTACCGGTTGGCGCCTTGGCTATCTTGTTGCTCCTGAATTTCTAATGGCCGAAATCGTAAAAATCCATCAGTACAATACCTTTACCATACATGCACCAAGTCAATATGCCGTGGCCGACTATCTGGCCATACCCGACAACTATCTGAGCATAAGCTCCATGTATCAACAAAAGAGAGACTTTTTTCTGGAAGCCCTCAAAAAGAGCAAATTCAAGGCTATTCAATCGAACGGAACATACTTCCAGCTATTAGACTATAGCCAAATTAGCGACAAGCCCGACATAGAAATGGCCGAGTGGCTAACAAAAGAAGTTGGAGTTGCGGCCATTCCTACTTCCGTGTTTTATCAGAGCGGAGAAGATCGCAATGTGCTTAGGTTTTGCTTTGCAAAAAACGAGACAACCTTAAAAGCCGCTGCAGAAAAGCTAAAGGCTCTATAAACTTCATACTTGCCCTACTGAACCACTCCCACACCACATCAGTACCAGCCTGCTTGAAAATAGGAGAAACGAAAGGGGGCTGAAAGTTAGAAGAGGATGTATTGAGTCTGAGAAAGTGTT
>NZ_DBHC01000022.1:53347-53602 GCF_002296035.1 Roseivirga sp. UBA838 | reverse complement strand
TCTGAGAAAGTGTTAAACTATTCTCCACCCCACCATCAAAGTCTCCTGCAAGGGACTTTGATGTTCAAAACATCAGGCATATCGGTTACAAACCTTACCTCTCGGACTCGCTCTCATCGTTATAAATCCTCAGAGTCCTCTTCGAGAGACTCTGAGGGGGAGGGAGAGACCCTGAGGAGAAGAGACTTGTTAGGAATAGGAGAAACGAAGGGGGCTGAAAGTTAGAAGAGAATGTATTGAGTCTGAGAAAGTGTT
>NZ_DBHC01000022.1:21795-53032 GCF_002296035.1 Roseivirga sp. UBA838 | reverse complement strand
TCTGAGAAAGTGTTAAACTATTCTGCCGGCTGTCTGTCGAAACCAAAAGAAAACTCAAACTTTTTCGCAACTTTCAGTCGACTAAACAAGTTCTAAGCACAGTTATGTATTTAGGTCCGGAACAAATAACCGATGGAGGCCCATGGTATGCCGAAACTCATATCACAGACAGCTTAATTGTAGAACCCTGGAATGCCTTTTCATCGCTGGCCATTGCAGCCCCTGCGATCTATTATCTATGGAAAATTCGTAAAAACCCGCTTCAGTATGGTTTTTTATTAGCCTGTATTCCATTGCTCTTTCTTAATGGTTTGGGCAGTACGCTTTTTCACGGATTAAGGAGTTCGCGCATTTTTCTCCTCATGGACTTTATGCCCGCTCTTGCCCTAACCTTAGTCATAAGCATTTACTTCTGGATTAAAGCTTTACCAAAATGGTGGATGGGCATAATCGCTGTTACCCCGGTTTTCCTTATGCGCCTGGGAGTAATTGATCTTGTTCCGGGTCAAAGGGGGATAAACACCTCCTACATGATCAGCGGAATTGCCTTTCTCCTCCCTGTTTTCCTTATTCTAAGAAAATATCATTTTAAAAAAACTGCTCAGATAATAATTAGTGCCATTTGCTTTGTTCTGGCCATTTACTTCAGGCAAGTAGATAAACTGTTTACAGATATTATACCCTTTGGGACTCACTTTCTGTGGCACATATTTTCAGGCATTGGCGCATTTCTTTTGGCAGACTACCTCTATTTTATGAGAACCCAAGAACTCAAAGTAGCCAATAAACTGCCTGAAGGCTCTTAAAAACAAACAATAGAATGGTCTTCTGCCTTTTTAAGAGGCTAATCCCTTAACTTTGACCCCTTGATTTAAATTTGTATGGAAGAAGTATACAAGAAGTCTGTAGAACTGCATGAAGAGATGCAGGGTAAGATTGAAATGGTGAACAAGATTGCAGTAGACAGCAAAGAAAAACTTTCGCTCGTTTACTCACCGGGCGTGGCCCAACCTTGTCTAGAAATTGAGAAGAACCCAGAAAGAGCTTACGACCTTACCATAAAAGGCAATACCATAGCGGTAGTGACAAATGGCACTGCTGTTTTAGGACTTGGTGATATTGGCCCCCTGGCCTCTCTTCCGGTAATGGAAGGCAAGGCCATGTTGTTCAAGAAGTTTGCCGGAATCAATGCTGTTCCTATTTGTATTGACAGTAAAAACACCCGTCATATCATTGAAACCATCCGAAGAATTTCACCCGCTTTTGGAGGTATTAACCTGGAAGATATTGCCGCTCCGGAAAGCTTTGAGATTGAGGAAAAACTGCAAGACATTGGCATTCCGGTGTTTCATGACGACCAGCATGGAACAGCCATTGTTACTCTGGCAGCACTCATCAATGCCTGTAAAGTAACCAACAAGAAACTCACCGAGCTAAAGGTAGTGATCAATGGAGCCGGTGCGGCCGGTATAGCCATTGCCAAATTGCTCCGCTGTTTTCATATCGACTCCCCACTATGTCAATCGGTAAAAACACTTATTGTGTGCGATTCTCAGGGAGCCATTCACCGTTTTAGAAACGACCTTAATAAGGCCAAAACAGAATTACTTAAATACTCCAACTTCAACGATGTGGAAGGAGACATTCATGAAGTTATTAAGGGTGCCGATGTATTTATTGGGGTAAGTAAGGGAAATATTCTCACTAAGGAAGACATTCAAAACATGGCCGAAAACCCTATTATTTTCGCCATGGCCAATCCTACACCCGAAATTATGCCAAAGGATGCCTATGAGGCCGGAGCGGCTATTGTAGGTACCGGAAGAAGTGACTTCCCTAACCAGATTAACAATGTACTGGCTTTTCCGGGCATATTTAAAGGGGCTCTAAAAGCTCGGGCAAGCACCATTAGCACCGAAATGAAGCTGGCTGCAGCTTATGCCATTGCCAATTCACTGGAAAATCCTACTGCTGAAATGGTGATTCCTTCTGCTCTGGATTCTTCTCTGGCCCAGGTAGTAGCCGATGCGGTAGAAAAAGCTGCACATTCAGAAAAAGAGCTCGAACGTCAGATAGCCGAAGCTGAAGCACAATTTGGCGAAGATCAGTAGCCCCTGCTGAACCCAAAAGGCTTTATCTTGTTCACTTTGTAAACATAGAACTATGAAGGCAATTTGGAACAATCAGATTTTAGCGGAAAGTAATGACACCATTGTTATAGAAGGAAACCATTACTTTCCGCCTCAATCCATCAACGAAACATTCTTTAAGCCGAGTAATACTCATACCCACTGTCCGTGGAAAGGCGAGGCCAGCTATTACAACCTGGAAGTAAACGGAAAGATAAATCAGGACGCAGCTTGGTACTACCCTGTAACCAAAGAAGCTGCTAAACCCATTGAAGGTTATATTGCCTTTTGGAAAGGAGTCGAGGTAATCCCCTAATTCCCATAGACCTAAGCAAAAAATTGCTCCCTTTTTTTATAAAAAAAGCCAGGCGTTCCGGCCTGACTTCTGTTATGTTTTGTTGGAGTTCTTTTACGCGCTACTCTGGCGTTTTCTCTTGAGGATATTCCTTCTTGAAGCCATCCCAATACTCTTTAATGGTTAGCTTCATTTCTTTTCTCAAGAGTAAAATGCCCAAGAGGTTGGGTAAGGTCATTAGAGCTATAGCAATAGCAGCAATAGTCCAGATAATGGTGGTATCGGCAATTGACGCCACAAAGAAACCGGCCACATATAATACCCTGTAGTACTTTACGGAACCAGACCCTGCCAGAAACGTCATAGCTCTATCTCCATAATAAGACCATGAAATGGCCGTGCTAAAAGCAAAAAGCAAAAGCCCTATAGAAACTATGTACTGACCATAATCGCCAAACCAACCTTTTGTGAAGGCTATAGCCGTTAGTGGCGAGCTATGAACCAATGATTTTCCGTAGAACGAAATACTGGCATCTTGCAAAACACCGTTCTTTATCTCTACTTCACCAGTCAATGGAGGCCCTCCAAAGTACTCATTCACAGTTACATCTTCCGCAACCGATCGCGCATGAATAACCGTAACATCACTCACAATTTTACCATTCTCCACCTGTAGCATACCATCGAATACCGGCAAAGGGTTTTCTCCGGAAAGGTGCTCCTTCAATGCTTTTCTGTCTTCTTTTACATCGTCCGAATAATCAGCGCCCGCTATAATAGACATATCCGTTACAGCGAAGTCGTTGTAATGTTTTTCTTGCCATGCACCGGAAGAAAGCAGGGTAAGCCCGGTAATAGAACAAATAATTATGGTATCGATAAAAGGCTCAAGAATGGCTACCATACCTTCCGAAACAGGCTCATGAGCCTTTGCAGAGGCGTGTGCGATAGGAGCTGAACCCTGACCCGCTTCATTAGAAAATAAACCTCTACCTACCCCCACATTGAAGGCATAGGCAATGGTTGCTCCCAAAAAACCACCTGTAGCTGCTGTGGTGGTAAACAAGCTGGTAAATACCGAGCTAATTGCGGGTATTATGTTGCCGGCATTGGCAAAAATCACCGAGAAACAGCCTATAAAATAAACTACGGCCATAGCGGGCACCAATCGTTCCGTTACAGCGGCAATTCTTTTGATTCCACCAATAATTACCACGGCCAGAATTACAGACAATACAGCTCCGGTTATCCATGGTTCAATCTGAAAAGTAGACTTTACGGCCCCGGCAATACTGTTGATCTGAGGCATATTGCCCGTTCCGAAAGAGGACAACACAGTGGCTCCCGCAAATATGGCAGCCAACCAACCTAGCTTAAACGACTTATTGCCAATTTTAAATTGGGCATTCTTCATGTAGTACATTGGCCCACCCGCCATAGAGCCATCGGCAGTCTTCTCTCTATACTTATGAGAGAGAGTAACCTCCACAAACTTGGTACACATACCAATTGCGGCAGTCATGACCATCCAAAAGAGTGCTGCCGGCCCCCCAAGGTGAAGAGCTAAGGCTACCCCGGCAATGTTTCCGGTACCTACCGTTCCGGAGAGTGCGGTGGTTAAGGCCTGAAAGTGAGAAGTATCGCCTTCATCGCCTTCTTTATCATATTTACCTCTTACAACATTGAAGGCAAATCTGAAATACCTGATCTGAGGGAATTTGAGGTAGATTGTGAAAAAAAGTCCGGTCCCCAGTAACACAAAAGGAAACCAGTCTGAACTTCCGATCCAACTGTCGACAGTGGTCAGAATTTCGTTTAATCGCTGCATAAATGGGTAGGTTTAGTTTTTTGGATGCTGCAAAAATAGGGATTATCCCTTGCCAACAAAGGCGAATTGGGTTTAAGCGGGTCTGTTTATATAATTGGCACCAATAGGCCAGTCCATAGAACACGGTACTGGTACGGGCTCACTTTTAAGAACAACTGAATCAATGTTCAATATCGGTAACCATTACCCGTTGCCACAAGTGTTGATGCCTCTCAATCATTTCCAGATGTAATGGGTGCTTCTGATAATACTCTTGGTCTTCCAGGTTTTTAAAATGGAAGACCACAGCATAATCATAAGTATTCTCTATTACTTCTCTGGTAGTATTGGCCGGTTTGCCGGTATAAAAAGCTCGAACCGTTTCTATATCGGCCAACTTTTCACAATCGGCCTTAAACGCTTCCACCTCCTGTTCAGAAACACCTTCTTTGAGCCAGAAGTAGGCCGTATGTATAAAAGGGTGTTCCAGCGCTTTCTCATCAGTATTTTGTATACTGCTGTTGGGCTCACAGCCAAACACAAGCACAAGTAAGCCTATTAAAAAGATTCGATTCATAACAAGTGTATTTGCTATGAAGATAGAAAATGCAGCTTATTTCTTGAGCGGAAACTTCATGCGATATTTAATATCTACATTTCCTTTAGAAATATTCACGAGCTTGGCTCTCAACATTTGTTTTTTGAGTCCTTTAATATAATCCGTAAACAGCACCCCATCCAGATGATCATATTCATGCTGAATCACTCTGGCTGTCAGGCTATCGAACTCTTCTTCGTGGGGAGTCCACAGTTCGTCAAAATAGCGAATGGTAAGTTTCTCGGGCCTTAATATATCGGCATGCACATCGGGTATGCTCAGGCAACCTTCTTCAAAGGCCCATTCATTGCCATATTCGTCCAATATTTCGGGGTTAATGAAGGCCCTCTTGATCCCCGTACCCTCTTCTTCATCGCCCATTTGAGTAGAGTCGATAACAAATATTCTGTACGACAAACCAATTTGCGGAGCGGCCAACCCTACTCCATTGGCATTGTACATGGTCTCGTACATGTTTTCTACCAACTGGGTGAGGTCTTCCGAATCGCGTGGGTAATCTTCTGCTTCTTTTCTTAAAATATTGTCTCCGTATGCTAGAATCGGATAAATCATATGCCTTTACTTTCGAGGTAGGATTGTAGAATAATAGATGCACTAATTTTATCTACGTTCCCCTTCTCTCTTCTATCTTTCTTCTTCATTCCTCCGGCAATCATGGCATCAAGTGCCATTTTGGAGGTAAATCTTTCGTCATGCAAATAAACGGGTTTTTCGGGAAACTGCTTTTTAAGAAGGTTACGAAATTGCTTTACCAGGGGTGTGGCATTCGTATCTTCTCCATTCAGTTTTTTGGGCATTCCCAATACAAAAGACTCAATACCTTCTGCAGCATCATAGGCCTTTAAAAAAGCAATAACATCTTTGGAATGCACCGTTTCCAGTGGCGATGCAATAATCTGAAGAGGGTCTGTTACGGCCAGTCCTACCCTTTTACTGCCATAATCTATGGCTAATATTCTACCCATTAATTGTGTTTCGCGAGGTCGTAAAATTTAAGCTTCACCAAACGTTCCAACTGGAGCGCTTTCGGAAATAAAATCTCGTTTTCAATTTTCGCGTGCAAGATGAGGTCTTTTTCCAGCCTTTCCAACTCACTGTAAAGCACTTTAATCTGAAGGTCGGCTTCTTCACAGTAGGTGTAATTATTCGTAAACTTTCTAAATCCCTCCATTTCATTGTCGTGAACCTCGTGGTCTAAAGCAAATTCTTTGACCGAGTACTTCTCCATTAAGTAAAAGACCTCCGAACTGGGCACATCATCTTTTAGAAAGCGAGAGAGCTGGCTTACATAAGAAAAGAAGGTGTCTTCTTCTTCATAAATATGTTCTATAAAATCTTCAACAAAGAGAGGAAAAACAGACTTTAGGTCTGCAGAAAGCGACTGATACCTAAAGTTCACTATCTGAAGCCCATCAATAAGCTGAGCGATATAAGGAATTCGCTTTTTTACAAAAAGATAATGGGCATGCTTAAGGTATTCAACCATCAGTTCTACAGGAAAAGACTGCAATTGTTTTTTGGTTGTACCATTATTATCCGATACCAGCTCCATGGCTTTCATTACCGACTCGGCCCTGAGCCCATGCCTTGAGCAAACATCTTCCAACGTTTCCGTCTTGTAATCGTAAAACTTTACGCCAAAATAGTAAAGCACAGAGGCTCTGATGTGGCTCTCTGTAACAAGGTCGTTTATAGTTCGTTTTAAAAGATTTTCCATTTGCTCAGCGTGTTTAACGAAACTAACAATTTTGATTCAGACTTGGAATGTAGAACTTACATTTTTGGTTAAACACAAAACAACACAAGTCGTTACTATCATACCATGACATTTGCCCATGTTTTTGACAGGTTTATCTATTTTTGCCGATTAAATTCTTTATTGTGAGCGATTACAAAAACTCTTCATATCATATCAGGCTTCCTATTTTACTCACCGTGGCTGTGCTGGCCGGAGTTCTCATTGGAGCCAATTTTGCCGAACCAAAGGCTAATAGAAAGTATCAGGCTTCTATTCAGAAGTTTACCCAGCTGATGGAGTACATCGAAAATGACTATGTAGACTCTGTGAATACGGCAAGCCTGCTGGAAGAAACCATAGAAACCATACTCGATAAGCTCGACCCTCATACGGTGTACATTCCGCCAAAAGATGCCGAACTGGCCCAGTCGCAGCTCAGAGCCACTTATGACGGTATTGGGGTTGAATTTAATTTACTGCGCGATACCCTCTATGTGGTGACACCTCTTTCCGGAGGACCCTCTGAGAAAGCCGGTATTCAGGCGGGAGATAAAATTGTAACGGTAGATGGTGAAAACATTGCCGGTATAGGGCTCAATAACCGCATGGTTTTCGATATGCTCCGGGGGCCTAGAGGTTCTCAGGTAACCGTTGGGGTAGTACGAAAAAATGAAGATGAAATTCTCGAGTTTGAGCTCACTAGAGGAGCAATTGCCCAAACATCGCTCGATGCCAGCTACATGATTGATGATAAAATTGGGTATATCAAAGTAAATCGTTTTGCAGAAAGCACCTACAGGGAGTTTAAAGCCGCACTCACTGAACTCAAAGCCAAGGGTATGACTCAACTTATTTTGGACCTACAAAATAACTCGGGAGGCTATATGAGTGCTGCCATAGGTATTTCCGATGAATTTCTCGGAGAGAATGCACTCATTGTAAGCCAAAAAGGACAAAGCGCAAAGTATGATAGTGAAGCTCGAGCCACCAAAGACGGAGCTTTTCAGGAAGGAGCCCTTATGGTACTCATTAACGAAGGTTCGGCCTCAGCCTCAGAAATTGTAGCGGGAGCTTTACAAGACAATGACAGAGCACTTATTGTTGGTAGAAGATCGTTCGGCAAGGGCCTTGTTCAATTACCCTTCGACCTTAACGATGGTTCGGAATTACGC
Source organism: Roseivirga sp. UBA838 (assembly GCF_002296035.1). Taxonomy (NCBI): domain Bacteria; kingdom Pseudomonadati; phylum Bacteroidota; class Cytophagia; order Cytophagales; family Roseivirgaceae; genus Roseivirga; species Roseivirga sp. UBA838. The sequence goes on along the minus strand of NZ_DBHC01000022.1, from coordinate 45,272 downwards.
ATGACCATCGCCCGGTATTACACCCCAAGCGGCCGCTCCATTCAAAAACCTTACGAAGACGGTGAAGAAACCTACAACAATGACTACTACGACCGCTATGTTTCGGGAGAATTGTTCTCTCAAGACAGTGTGCACTTCGATGAAAACCTGGCTTATGAAACCACCGGAGGCCGTACCGTTTATGGTGGAGGTGGAATAATGCCAGACTACTTTGTGGGGCTGGACACTACCGATAACAGCGCTTATGTGAACCGCCTGGTGGCCAACAATACGATAAGAGAGTATACGCTGGACTTCCGCGACAACCACCCTGAGCTAAAAAACCAATCAGCAGAGGAGTTTCTAGCTACATTTGAAGTTACAGAAAGCATGCTCAAAGAAGTGGTTGCTCTGGGAGAAAAAAATGGAACTCGTTTTAACCAAAGGCAATTCAACAAGTCCAAAGATTTGATGAAATACCTGATTAAGGCTCGCATTGCCCGCGAGATCTATGGCGATGACAACGCATTCTACAAGGTCTTTAACCAAACCAATGAAATTTATCGCGAAGCTATAGACCTTTTTAAAAATCCTGAAAAGCTCAAAGAAAAGTCGAGCGGTGTTCTTTTGCAGAAAATGTAAAAGAACACCGGACTTCCATCGTTGTCGATAAAAAACAGGCATGAAAAGATTTTTACTCTGCACATTACTTCTTTGCTCTTCACCGCTGTGGGCTCAAACCGAAACAGACTCCATCAATCGAGATGTGTGGTACAACTTCATGCAGGCCTATCAGGATTTAGATGCCAGCCTTTTTAATCAGATTCACACCAATGACGTGATTCGTGTGGCAATAGACGGAAACCTATTGCTTGTTGGCCAACAGTATAAAGATCAGAATCTTGAAAATTTTAACCGTTGGAATCAAACTCGGGTGAAACAAAAAATAGAGTTTAGTTTTATCAGCAGAATCCAATCGGGTCTCTGGGCACACGAAACAGGTATTTATAAGCTTACCCGTTTTACTGATTCAGGATCTCAATCATATTATGGTAAGTTTCAGGTAATGCTCAAAAAAGTAGGTGATCGCTGGAAAATCTACATGGACTCTGATACCAACGAAGGAGGTAAGGTTGGTGAATCAGATTTTCAAAAAGGCGATATCTTGAGGTAATACCCCTTTCGACAGCAATCCTGATAGACCAATCTTAATAATACGGATACAATTGTTGTACGGCTCTGCCCCCCACTTCAACACATCCGAGCCTCCCAATCCAAACACTTTTTCAAAACATCCGTATATTTGCACAGTTCGTGAAAAAAACGGTTACCATAGGACTTACCATGCTATACCTGATAACATCCGTTGGGTTGTTATTTGGCCAACACCTATGCATGGGACGTGTGCAGGAAAAAGCCATCTTCAAAAAGGTGGAGTTTCGATGCGGCATGAGCATGGAAATGCACAAAGGAATGGAAGACTGTTGTGACGATGAGTGGACCCTTGAAATTGTTGATGACGAGCAACAAGTTACAGCCTTCCAAAAGGCTCCGCTGGCCAGCTATCATTTACTATTCGAAACCGGCTTCTCAGACCCTCTACTTTCTGCGGGAATTCACTTGAACGAACAGACTATTTATGACACAGGCCCTCCGGAGGTAATACACCCCGACCTGTACCTTTTCTACCACAATCTCAAAATCCCTTCTGGTTTACAATCCTAAGGCGAAACCCTGTTCGTCATTCAGAAAGGGAAACAACAATCTGTTAGAGGTTCTATTCACTATTGTGCTGTTTGTTCCCTGCCGTTGAGCAATTTGTGTTGAATGATCATTGAATGGGTTCGCCAATCCTCATTGCTAAATGCAAAATTCAACTACGGATTGTAACACCAACAAAATGATCAATAACCTAATTAAATTTTTCTTGTATAACCGACTGGTAACTTTTCTGTTACTCGTGGTTCTTCTGGCCTGGGGGGTAGTAACCGCTCCGTTCGATTGGACAATAGGACTCCCCAAAGACCCTGTGCCTGTTGATGCCATTCCGGATATCGGTGAAAACCAACAAATCATTTTCACCGAATGGCCCGGCCGATCGCCTCAAGATATTGAAGATCAGATCACCTACCCCCTCACCTCTACCCTACTGGGACTTCCCGGTGTAAAAACCATTCGAAGCACCAGCATGTTTGGCTTTTCCTCTATCTACGTGATCTTCGAAGATGGTGTGGAATTTTATTGGAGCAGGAGCCGCATTTTAGAAAAACTAAACGCTCTTCCCAAAGGGTTGCTTCCTGAAGGAGCCCAACCCGCCTTAGGGCCAGATGCTACGGCCTTAGGACAGATATTTTGGTATACCATAGAGGGAAGAGACAAGAATGGCCGGCCGGTAGGCGGCTGGGATCCTCACGAAATTCGCACCGTGCAGGACTATACTGTAAAGTATGCCCTTAACTCAGCCACCGGAGTTTCTGAGGTGGCCTCTGTCGGTGGTTTTGTGAAAGAATATCAGGTAGACATAGACCCAATTGCCATGAAAGGTTTTGGGGTGACTCTTGCTGAAATTGCTCGCGCTATTAAAGAAAGTAACCAGGATATTGGTGCCAAAACCATGGAAATAAACCAGGCTGAATACCTTGTACGCGGGCTGGGTTATGTAAAGAAACTAGAAGACCTGGAAAATGCGGTAGTAAAATCGGTTAACAACACTCCGATTCGAGTAAGGGATGTAGCCTTTGTTTCTATAGGGCCGGCCTCCAGAAGAGGAGCTTTAGACAAATCGGGAGCAGAAGCCGTTGGCGGTGTTGTGGTGGCCCGCTATGGTTCTAACCCCATGGAGGTCATTGAAAATGTGAAGAAAAAGATTGAAGAAATAAGCCCCGGTCTTCCCAGTAGGGTATTGGCCGATGGCACCGAATCTAAACTCACTATTGTACCATTTTATGATCGCACTCAGCTAATCAAAGAAACCATTGGTACGCTGGAAGAAGCCTTGACGCTGGAAATCATAATCACCATCGTAGTGGTTTTGGTTATGCTTCTCAACCTAAGAGCATCGGTACTTATATCTTCCTTACTGCCAATAGCCGTACTCATGTGCTTTATTGCCATGCGCTATTTGGGGGTAGACGCCAATATTGTTGCCCTATCGGGCATAGCCATTGCCATTGGCACTATGGTAGACGTAGGCATTGTTCTCACTGAAAACATTAGCCGCCATCTGGATATGGACAAAAAACAGCGGCTTGTAGACCTAATCTTCGAAGCCAGTAAAGAAGTGGCTCCGGCTATTATTACGGCCGTAATGACCACGGTCATTAGCTTTATCCCGGTATTTACACTAGAAGCAGCAGAAGGCAAACTGTTCAGACCTCTGGCCTATACCAAAACATTTGCCCTGGTCGCTGCTATTTTGGTAGCCTTACTCATTCTTCCCACACTTGCCTATTGGTTTTTTGGCTTCAAACCCCGAAATGAGAAAATAAAACTGCTCATCAACACCATGATTGTTATAGTGGGTAGTGTGGCACTTTTCAAAAGCATGTGGCTCTCCGGCTTTGTACTCATTGGTGTTGGAGGCTGCAACATAGCAAGACAGATATGGCCAGCCAGCCGAAACTATCTGAAACACGCTACATTGATTATTTTCCTTATTGCAGTCACCCTCCTGTTGAGCGAGGAATGGCTACCGCTGGGAGTTAAAGGTGGAGGAATAGCCAATTTTATTTTCGTGGCTCTCATAATAGGTATCACCCTGGGCAGCTTTAGCCTATTTATTAAACTCTATCCAACAATTCTCAACTGGACCTTACGCCACAGACGCGTTTTCCTAGTGCTTCCCACAGCAATCGTGTTATTTGGAATAACTGTATGGCTGGGCTTCGATAGAGTATTTGGGTTTGTACCCAAACTATTTGGTGCGGAAATAAGAACCAACTCCGTCTATGTAAAGCTTAATCATAGCCTGCCGGGTATAGGCAAGGAGTTTATGCCGGCTCTCGATGAAGGGGCTTTTCTTCTAATGCCTACTTCAATGCCCCATGCGGGCCTGGAACAAAACAAGGAAGTGCTCAAACTTTTAGATATGGCTGTGACGGCTATTCCCGAGGTAGAATCTGTGGTGGGTAAGTTGGGGCGTAGTGAAAGTGCCCTCGATCCTGCTCCCATTTCCATGTATGAAAACGTAATCAACTATAAGAGTGAGTATAAGACCGATGCGAATGGCCGAAGATTACGCTTTAAAACTGAGAATGGAGAGTTTGTAAGAGATGCAGCCGGTGAACTGATTCCCGATGCTAACGGAGAATATTACCGGCAGTGGAGAGATGAAATTCAGTCGCCAGACGATATCTGGAAAGAAATTGTGAAAGCCACTGAACTTCCCGGAGTTACATCGGCACCTAAACTACAGCCTATAGAAACACGCTTGGTAATGCTACAGACCGGTATGCGTGCACCAATGGGCATAAAAGTAAAGGGGCCTGACCTGGAAACCATTGAGCAGTTTGGTTTACAACTGGAAGACGTTCTCAAGCAAGTGCCTTCTGTGAAGTCTGAAGCTGTTTTTGCAGAGCGCATAGTAGGAAAACCATATATGCTTATTGACTTGAAACGCGAAAACCTGGCTCGCTATGGGCTAACAATTAGCGAAGTGCAAGATCACCTGCAAGTGGCCGTTGGGGGCATGAAGCTCTCAACAACTGTAGAAGGGCGCGAGCGCTATCCCATTCGGGTTCGTTATCCGAGAGAGCTGCGCAACAACCCTGAAGCTTTACAAAATATACTCATTCCCTTACGCAACGGGCAAAGTATACCATTGGGAGAACTGGCCGAAATAGACTATACCCGAGGCCCTCAAATGATAAAAAGTGAGGACACATTTTTGGTGGGTTACGTAATTTTCGACCGGCAACCCGGACAGGCCGAAGTACAAGTTGTACAAGATGTTCGCAACCTTATAGACCAGAAACTGGCCAGCGGAGAACTCGTACTTCCTGCCGGAGTATCGTATGAATTTGCAGGCAGTTACCAAAACCAGATAAGAGCTGAGGCCAGACTGAGTCTAGTGATTCCCATTGTGCTGGTTGTCATTTTCCTCATTCTATACTTTCAGTTCAAATCAGTACCGGTATCGCTTATGGTCTTTAGTGGAGTAGCGGTTGCCTTTGGCGGAGGCTTTCTCATGCTTTGGCTCTACGGCCAGGAAAGCTTCCTCAACTTTAGTCTGTGGGGCACAAATATGCGCGATCTGTTTCAGATTCATCCGGTAAACCTAAGCGTAGCCGTTTGGGTAGGGTTTATCGCCCTTTTTGGTATTGCTACAGACGATGGCGTGCTTATGGCCACATACCTCGATCAGTCTTTCGACACCGAAAAACCACTTTCTAAGGAACAGATCAGAAAGCGGGTTATTGAAGCAGGTATGAAAAGAGTGCGCCCTTGCCTGATGACCACCGCCACCACACTATTGGCACTGCTCCCAATTTTAACGAGCACCGGCCGCGGGTCAGATGTAATGGTACCCATGGCCATACCTTCATTTGGAGGAATGCTCATTGCTCTAATAACTCTCTTTGTGGTTCCAGTGCTCTACTCCTACTACAAAGAGGTTCAGATCAAGTTTCAACCCAAAAACACCGAGCTATGAATACAGCAGCAAGAATTGTAATCATTAGCCTTGGGTTTGCGGCCTGTAGCCAGCCTCTGATCAATGACGCGGAAGTTTATGGCAACCTTAGGCAAATCATGCAGCAAAATCAGTTGCAGGCAAGGGTTAAGAGCAACGATTTAACCATCAATGAAAACAGCTATGCCCTGGGAGCCATGGCAGATCTGGAGGGCGAACTCATGATTTATGAAGGAGAAGTTTGGAGCTCGGTAGCACAACACGACTCCGTGCTGCTCACTAAGCCACATCATTTTGAGGCAGCCCTTCTGGTAAAAAGCCAGGTGAATGATTGGGAAGAAGTACAAATCTCCAAACCGCTTAGCTCCATGAAAGAACTGGAACAACAACTGGCCCAACTAATTGAAGAAAGACAAGCCACAGAGCGCATTGTTCCTTTTCGGATTGAGGGCGAAATAGCCCACATGGACTGGCATGTAATAAATGCCAAAGAAGCTACAGGTTCTGGTCACGATGCCTATCGGGAAGCTGGTTTTTCAGGAACCACCGACAACCAGACTGTAAAGATTTTGGGCTTTTATTCGCGCAACCATGAAGGCATATTTACTCACCACGGCAGTTTTCTGCATATGCATTTTATAAAGGCAGATGAGGCCATGGGCCATGTGGATGCATTGAGCACCAAGCTCCCTGTAACTATCTATTTACCTAAAAATCCAATCCCATGATCAGGCCAATACTAACACTTTGTTTATTGCTCAGCACTTTAGTTCTTTCCGGTCAGAGTCTGGAAGGTTATTGGAAAATGGCTGCGGAAAACAACCCAAGCCTAAAAGCCAGCTTTAATAAATACCTTGCTGCTCTTGAAAGAGTAGACCAGCAAGGAAGCCTGCCCGATCCAAACCTGAGTTTCGGTGTTTTCATTTCTCCGGTAGAAACCCGTGTGGGTGCGCAGAGACTCCGCATGTCTGTCAGCCAGATGTTCCCGTGGATGGGCACTTTGGAAGAGCGCAAAACCATGGCCGTGCGGTTAGCCGAAGCCAGTTTTGCGGAGTTCGAAGAGGCCAGAAATGCATTATTCCTAAAAGTTTCAGAAACCTGGCTTCAACTCCTTGAGCTGGAAAAAGAAATAGCGCTTTCCAAGGAAAACCTAAAGCTTCTCAGAAGTTATGAACCCATTGTTAAAACCAAGTATGAAGCCAACCTGACTTCACTAGCCGACCTCATAAGGGTTCAAATTCGCATTGAAGAAGCGAGTACACAGCTCACACTTCTCGAGCTACGGAAGACTCCGCTCATTAGCGACTTTAACACCTATTTGAATCGGCCCGTGGACACCCCGGTTATCCTTACGGAAACCCTGCCGGTCAACTCAGAAGCTTCTGTTGATTCGGTTTTAGTTAAAAACCCCAAGGTTATTCAAAACCAATACTTACAGCAAGCCGCACAGAGCCAACTCAAGTTGAGCCAACTCAAGCGAAAGCCATCGCTTGGAGTAGGTTTAGACTATGTATTCGTGAGTGAACGCACCGACATGGCGGTTGCCGACAATGGTAAGAACATTATTATGCCCATGGTGAGCATGAGTCTACCCATATTCGGCAAAAAGAACAAAGCTCAAATTAAAGAAGCCGAGCTAATGCAGGAAAGCCTTCAACATGAAGCTGTTGGCATAAAAAACACGCTTAAAAATGAATGGACAAAAGCCACATACCTTGAACAATCGGCCGAAAAGGAACTACAGCTCTATGCCAGCGAAATCGGCAATACCAAAGCATTGCTGAATGTTCTCACAAGCGAGTATAGCAACAACAGCAGCAACTTTGAAGAGTTGCTTATGACACAACAGCGACTTCTGCAACTACAAATTGCTGAGGCCAGGTCACAAACCAGGCAACAGAGATCGCAATTAATAAAACAGTATTTATCAGGCAATTTTTTACCCTTAAACCCATGAAAAGAACAACACTAACGTTTTTAATAATCTCCTTAATGGCCATAGTGTCCTGCAAGAAAAGCGCAGAAACACAAAACACAGAAAACCATGCGGAGCATCAGCAACCGGAAACCTCCACACCCAACACCAAAAGCCCTCCGGCCACAGCCATGGGCAATATTGGAGAAACGCATGTGCACATTTCCTACCACTCACCACGAGTGAGAGGGCGAAATATTTTTGGAGGTTTAGTAGCCTACGGAGAAGTATGGGTAACCGGAGCACATAAAGCTACCACTGTAGACTTCTCTACCAATGTACGTATCGGAGACTCCCTTATTGAAAGTGGAAAGTACGCCCTGTTTACCATTCCCGGTCAGGAACAATGGACCATTCTGTTAAACAAAAATTACGATCAGCACCTGGCCGATGAATATGACCCCGAGCTTGACGTGCTCCGCTATGTAACTCAGGCCGAAACCATTACTCACACTCAAGAAGAGCTTTTATACCAGGTTCAAGAAGGAGACCATGAGGGAAGCATCATCATTAGCTGGGCCAACGTAAAAGTGAGCCTGCCCATTCAAACCATCGCAAAAGAGCAGTAACAATGAAAAATCTAATCGTAGTACTCATCGCATGCACAGCAATTCTGGCTAGTTGTTCTAACCCACAGGAAACACCCTTGGTAGAGCCGCTTGCCCTCCCCACTCAAAACAGCTCTAGCCTGCCACGGCTGTTTACCAATGCAAAGGGAGAAACCTTTTTGTCTTGGGTAGAGCGCAATCCTGAAAAGGTTGCAAAGCTCTACTTTTCTAAGTTGAAAGATGGCCAATGGCAAAGCCCTCGGCTCATTGCCGAAGGAAGCAATTGGTTTATTAACTGGGCCGACTTCCCATCAGTTATAGAAAACAATGAGCTAATGGCCGCCCATTGGCTACAAAAGAGCGAGAAAGGCACCTATGACTATGACATACAGGTAGCCTTCTCCAACAACAGTGGCAACAACTGGCAAGCGCCCATTACACCACATAAGGATGGTATTTCTGCCGAACATGGTTTTGTAACCATGCTGCCTCTGGAAGACCAAAAAACCTTTGTGACCTGGCTCGATGGTAGAAATACTAAAGGAGACCATGCTAAAGACGGTGGCCATGGAGGAGCAGGAGCCATGACGCTTCGCGCAGCCGTCTTTGATAGTGAAGGAGAGACCCTGGAAGAATGGGAGCTAGACGACAGGGTTTGCGATTGTTGTCAAACAGCAGCCGCACAAACCAAGGATGGACTTGTGGTGGTTTACCGTGACAGGTCAGAAGGAGAAATCCGCGACATGTCAGTAGTACGCTATGTAAATGGCGAATGGACCAAACCTCAACCCCTAAAAGTAGAAATGTGGGAAATGCCTGCATGCCCGGTAAATGGCCCTTCCATAACAGCCCAAGGAAATCAGCTCGCTGTGGCGTGGTTTATGGCAAAAGGCGGATACCCTGAGGTTAAGCTGGCCTTCTCACAAGACGGTGGGGCCACTTTTGGCGAAGCTGTGGTGGTGAGTCATGGTACTACCAACGGCAGAGTGGGCACAACCACCCTCAACAATGGCAACGTACTGGTAAGCTGGCTGGAAACCGCTGACGACACCGCTAAGATAATGTTGGCCAAATACGATAAAACCGGCACACTACTCAAACGCATGACCATCGCAGAAACTTCGGCTGCCAGAGCCAGTGGATTCCCGGTACTCACCAGCAATGGAGAAGACATATACATGGCCTGGACCCAGGCCGATGAACAGACAAGCATTAAGACAGCCAAAGTCAATTTCGAATAATGAAAACAGACAGAAAAACCGTATTTATAGCCCTTGGCACCCTCGTTCTAGGGTTGCTTTTGGGGGCACTATTCTTTGGAGGAGGTGGCCATAGTGTCTCTTCTCCGGAATTGGCCACTGAAGAACACTCCCATCCTGAATCAGGCCTGTGGACATGTTCTATGCACCCCCAGGTTCGACAGTCCGAACCAGGCTCCTGCCCTTTCTGCGGAATGGACCTTATTCCGGTAAGCGAAGGCGGAAATGATGACAACCCCAGAGTTCTCAAAATGTCCAATGCCGCTCAGGCACTAGCCGACATTCGTACAGAAGTGGTAGGCCGTTCAGAAGCCTCGGCCTCCCTGAGTATAAACGGGCGAATAAAGGCCGATGAACGTAGGGTTCAGACCCAAACCACTCACTTTGGCGGAAGAATAGAAAAGCTCTATAAAAACTTTGAGGGGGAATACGTGAAGAAGGGTGAGAAGGTGGCATCCATTTATTCACCACAACTGGTAGCAGCTCAGAATGAACTGCTCGAAGCCAAAAAGCTGGCCTCTACCAACCCGGCCCTTCTTGAAGCCGCCCGAAAGAAACTCAAGTACTGGAAGATCACCGATGAACAAATAGCGGCTATTGAAGCTTCCGGAGAAGCCATGCGCAACATCGACCTGTTATCCAACTACGAGGGCATTATCCTCAAAAAACTAGTTAACAATGGAGATCACCTTATGGAAGGTGGAGCGCTTTACCAAATAGCCGACCTCACCACCGTATGGGCTATTTTTGAGGTATATGAAAAAGACCTGGGTAAAGTAAAGCTAGGCGACAAAGTAACTTTTAGCCCCAACGGCATTAATCAAAACTTTGAGGCCACCATCAACTTTATTGCACCATCAGTAGAAAGCAACAGCCGCATCATAGAGGTTAGAGCCGATGTACCCAATGGCAATGGACGTCTTAAACCCGATATGTTCATTAAAGCACAAATAAAGGCAGTTGCATCGAATGAGCTGAGCATTCCACGTTCGGCTGTGCTATGGACGGGCAAACGTTCGGTTGTCTATGTAAAGCTGGCCAATAATGAAGGTTTCGAACTACGCGAGGTAGAACTAGGCAATGCAATAGATAATCACTATCAGGTAATTGAGGGGCTGAAAGCCGGAGAAGAAGTAGTGGTTAATGGCACATTTACGCTCGATGCAGAAGCCCAGCTAAAAGGAAAAATAAGCATGATGGCTCCTTCAGAGTCGAGTGCCTCTGACCACAAAAACGGTTTTCAGGAAATTGAACTTCCAGGCACTATCAATTACATAGAGTCTACCCCAAGAAGCTTCAAAAATCAGCTTCAAAGCCTGACCAAGGCCTACTTAACCCTGAAAGACGCCATGGTAGAAGGCTTGCCAAGCTCCATTCAGGCACAAAGTCAGAAGGTTTCCGAAGCACTCAAAAAAACAGACATGAGCCTGTTGAAAGGCGATGCCCACATGCACTGGATGACCTTATTGGAACCCATGCAGCAGAGCTTATCAGACATAAACAGTTCCGACAACAGAGACCAGCAACGCTTACAGTTTATAAATCTTTCTAAAGCCCTTATCAATGCCATAGAATCGTTTGGAACAACCATGGAAAGCCCTTTGTACGTTCAGTTTTGCCCCATGGCCAATAACGACAAAGGCGCCACCTGGGTATCGGCTCAGGAAGAAATCATAAACCCCTACTTCGGAGACATGATGCTCCGTTGTGGCAATGTTGAATACACTATAGAAAACAATCCAAATTAATTTCAAACTATACATTTAATGAAAAAGTTAATCGTAACACTTACCATCATTGGTCTTATGAGCGCCTGTGGAGGCAAAACCGAACAAAATTCCTCTACTTCGACTCCAAAAGCCGAGCAAAAGAAAGCACCTGTAGAAGCCTACCTAAGCTTAAAAGATGCTTTGGTGGCTACCAACAGTGAAGAAGCGGCAGAAGCAGCAAAGGCTTTTATGGTAGTTACAAAAGATGAAAGGCTAGTATCTCCCTTAAAGCAGATTGCCGCTACCTCAGAGGTAGAAGATCAGAGAAAAGCCTTTGAGACTCTCTCCATGGCCATGTATGAAATCGTAAAAGCCGGAAACTCAGAAACCGTCTTGTATAAGCAGTACTGCCCAATGGCCTTCAACAACAAGGGAGCCTATTGGCTGGCAGCAGAATCGGAAGTAAACAACCCCTACTTTGGTGATGTAATGCTACACTGCGGCCGCGTTGAGGAAACCATTAACCAATAGATAAACCCAGGCTGTGCCGGGCGAAATCAAGGTATGCAATCACCATATCGCCATTACCTTGTAGCATCGGCACAGCTGCTTTTTCATGATTATTACCGTAAAGCATATGGTGTGTAACCGCTGTATAAAAGCGGTTGAAGAGGCCCTCGGTCAAAAGTGGGACTCTTCTAGCTATCGGGTTCGTCTGGGGCAAATAGAGTGGAAAACTGCTCTCAACCCGGAAGACCTCGAAACTATAGACAAACTGCTCAGCAAGCACGGCTTTGAGTTGGTAGAAGATGAAAAAAGCAGAAAAGTAGAATGGATTAAACAACTGATCATAAATGAGGTACACCACCAGGCCGCACAAAAGCCAACCGAGGTCAACTTCTCAGAGTTTATCAGTAAAACAATCGGTCACGACTATTCCTACCTAAACGACCTGTTTTCCAGCATTGAGGGTAAAACCATAGGCCAGTACGTTACTCTCCAAAAGATTGAAAAGGCCAAAGAGCTCCTTGTTTATGGAGAGATGAGCCTGGCACAAATTGCCGATCAACTGGAATACAACAGCGCCCAATACCTGTCGACCCAGTTTAAAAAAACAACAGGCCTTACTCCTTCCCGATTCAAGTCTTTTGGCCAACGCAGACCTATAGACAAAGTATAGGTATCAGGAAAAGTTATACATCGGCACCCAAATAGTGTAAGGCTTGGTTGGAGCAAAGGCCACACCTTTGTAACACAAAATGAGCGACTCATGAAAAAGCAACTGACTATTACGGGAATGACATGCGAAGGCTGCAAAGCCACAGTAACCCGAAATATTAAAAAATTACCCGGTGTTCAAACCGTATCGATAAACCTGAGCAATGGCCAAACCATTGTTGATGCCAATCTCATATACAGTGAAGACGAGATTCAGGAAGCTATCGGAAAAGATTCAAAATACCAGATTGTAAGACAAGAAACCAACCTGCGTTCTTCATCAGCCCCTCAGTCAACTACAGCAACCAAAGGATTCTTTGCCACCTACAAACCTCTGTTGCTCATAGTGGTATTTATTGCCGGGGTAAGTGTGCTGGCGCAGGCTGGGCAACACGGTAGCATTGACTGGAGTCTTTGGATGCGCCACTTTATGGCCGGATTCTTTATTGTTTTCTCATTCTTTAAACTCCTGAATCTGGAAGGTTTTGCTAACAGCTACCGCATGTACGATATTGTAGCTGCTCGCTGGAAGGGCTGGGGATACATATACCCATTTGTAGAACTGGCCTTAGGAATTGCTTACCTCATTCATTTTAACCCAACAATTACCAACCTTACCACAGTTATAGTATTGGGAGTAAGCTCTATTGGAGTAATAAAAAGCAATCTGGACAAACGAAAGATTAAATGTGCCTGCCTTGGAGATGTTTTCAACCTCCCCATGAGTAAAGTCACCATTATAGAAGACCTCACCATGGTAGGTATGGCAGCCATCATGTTGGCCTGATTCAACCCATTTATTGAGTTATGAAAGATCACCGACAAGAAGAACACAAACATCATGAGCATGAACAGCATCACGATCATTCAGCAATGATCAATGATTTTAAACGCAGATTCTTTGTTTGCCTAATTCTGGGCCTGCCGGTAATTGTGTTATCGCCCATGATTCAGGAGATACTGGGTTATTCTCTGAGTTTCGAAGGGAGCACATACCTTTCTGCAGGACTCTCCAGTTTTATATTTTTCTACGGTGGCTGGCCATTTTTAACGGGTTTGGCTAGCGAACTCAAAGAAAAACAACCGGGTATGATGACCCTTATTGCCATAGCCATTACCACTGCCTGGGCCTACAGCACTGCTGTGGTTTTCGGTTTAGAAGGCAAAATATTCTACTGGGAGTTGGTCTCTCTCATTGCCATTATGCTCCTGGGCCACTGGCTGGAAATGAAATCTGTAATGGGTGCTTCAAAGGCCCTGCAAAAACTTGCAGAGTTAATGCCCGACCATGCTCATAGAATTACTGACGATGATATTGAAGATGTAAAAACAACACAACTGCAGAAAGGAGACCTCATTTTAGTAAAACCCGGTGAAAAAATACCGGCCGATGGAACGGTCAAAGAGGGTGAAAGCGAACTGGATGAGAGTGCACTAACCGGAGAAAGCAAGCCAATAACTATTGGCCCGGGTCAGGAGGTAAAAGGAGGAGCCGTTAATCTGGATGGTTCCTTAAGAATAGAGGTTCTTTCTACCGGAGAAGAGAGCTATCTCAATAGGGTAATAAAACTGGTTGGTGACGCGCAACAGGTGAAATCAAAAACTCAGACTTTGGCAAACAAAGCCGCAGGTATTCTGGCCTACGTGGCCATCATAACCGGAGCCATCACCTTGCTGGTTTGGTGGCAGCTCTCCGACAAAGATTTTAGTTTTGCACTGGAACGCATGGTTACCGTAATGATTATCACATGCCCTCATGCACTGGGGCTAGCCGTACCATTAGTTTCAGCCATCTCCACAGCTATTTCGGCCAAAAACGGACTACTCATTAGGAATAAATCGTCTTTCGAGTCTGCCCGAAAAATAGACACCGTGGTGTTCGACAAAACAGGCACTTTAACCAAAGGTGAGTTTGAAGTACAAACCCTAAACGTAACCGACAATTCGCTAAGCAATGAAGAGCTATTGGCCATAGCCTATGCTCTGGAGCAAGAATCGGAACACCCAATAGCACGCGGCATTGTTAAGGAAGCAAAAAAACAGTCAGTTAAAGCCGTAAAAGTCACAGACTTTTCGGCTCAAAAAGGAAAAGGTGTAGAAGCCAGGATTGAGGGGATAAAACATGCTATTGTAAGCCCCGGCTACCTAAAAGAAAATAATATTGATCTGCCCAATGAGGCCACTGAACAAAAAGGCACCGTTGTATTTGTGATTCGGGAAAACAGCCTTTTGGGCTACGTGGCACTCGATGATACCATTAGAGAGGAAAGCTATCAGGCTATTGAAGAACTCAAAAGCAAAGACATAGAAGTACTAATGGCTACTGGCGACAATGAAAATACCGCAAAACAAGTGGCCGAAGCCATAGGGTTGGACGGTTACCACAGTGGAGTACTCCCCCATGAAAAATCAGAGATTATAGAGCAATTGCAAAAAGATGGCAAGTTTGTAGCCATGACAGGCGATGGAGTAAACGATGCTCCGGCCTTGGCCAAGGCCAATGTGGGAATTGCCATTGGCTCGGGAACTGATATTGCCGCAGAAACAGCCGACATTATTTTGACCGAAAGCAGACCCAGCGATGTGGTACGTTTAATCACCTTTGGAAAAGCCACCTATCAAAAAATGATACAAAATCTGGTTTGGGCCACCGGCTACAATGTGTTCGCCATTCCTCTGGCCGCAGGCATATTGTACAATCAAGGGATAATGATTTCTCCGGCACTCGGAGCAGCCTTAATGAGTCTCTCTACAGTAATATGTGCACTGAACGCTCAAAGCTTAAAATGGTCGATAAAAAAATAATTGCTCTAACAATTCTAAATTTTTTATAAAAATTGAATTTTTCCAATAGATAGTAAAACCAAAACGTAAAGTTTATAGTTTATTCTACGAATGATTTGGTGAAGTTAATTTTTTGCTATTACTTCGAATTGTCTAAGAAATTTAAGACACCTGGAGGTTCCAATCCTCTGGTATTGTGTGTGTTTATTGGCCATCCCGAGAGATCGGGATGGTTTTTTTATGCCCACTGGCACACCAATGTCTTTCCCCTACCATTCCCAGAGTTTTTAAAGTTCATCATTGAACTTATCGTTAAATTGAGGCGTAAATCCGCAAAAGATAATTCATGAAAAAATACCTGATTATTCTTCTTTTATTCTTTTTTGCTGTGTTGGCCTGCCAGAAGAACAGCCGGAACCAAGGGCCAATGGAACAGCAGGTGGTGGACAAGGCCATTGCTTTTCATGGCATGGAACAACTAAACAATTCTTCTTTTTCGCTCACCTTCAGAGAAATGGATTACACCTATACAATGAAAGACGGGCGATACAAATATACACGCACCCAAACCGATTCTCTCGGCAGAGAAGTAGTAGATATTTTGACCAATGAAGGACACTTGAGGCTCACCAATGGCGACACGACAGAAGTTACTGAAGAAAAGAGTGCCGCCTATTCTCGCTCAGTCAATTCGGTGATTTACTTTTTCAGACTACCCTTTGGGCTTAATGATGATGCTGTAATTAAGTCATATCAGGGAACAACGGACATTAAAGGAAAAACCTACCATGAAGTGCGCATTACCTTTAAGCAAGAAGGCGGTGGCGAAGACTTTGACGATGTGTTTTTGTATTGGTTCGATACGGAAGACTATCGAATGGACTACATGGCCTATCTGTATCATACCGATGGAGGCGGTTTGAGATTTAGAGAAGCCATTAACCAACGAAGAGTAGAAGGTGTGCTTGTGCAAGACTACATCAATTACAAACCGGCCGATGAGTCGATAGACATCAATACAATTGATGAATTGTTCGAGGCGGGAGAGCTGGAAGAGCTTTCGCGAATCATCAATGAGCAGGTACAAATCCGCTTCAACCCCTAACAGGCATGAAAAAGTCCGTACGAATAGGCATTGTGCAATCGGCTCCAAGCTACCTGAATGTAGAGGAGTCTATGCGAAAAGTAGAGAAGCTTTTGCGCGAAGCCTCCGAAAAGGGTGCGCAATTGATCACCTTTGGTGAAACGTGGTTTACCGGCTATCCTGCCTGGATAGATTACTGCGATGAATACGCCAAGTGGGACTTTAAACCTACTAAAGAGGTTTTTGCCAAAACATATGAAAACAGCCTTGACGTGAAGGGCAAAGAAGTAGCCACCATTGGTCAATGGGCTAAAGAACTTGGGCTGGTGATTGTAATGGGCATAAATGAGAAAGTGACTAGTGGACCTGGCAACGGCACTATTTACAACAGTTTACTTACCTGGAATGAACATGGAGAGCTAGTGAACCATCATCGAAAATTAATGCCTACCTACACCGAAAGACTCATTTATGGTCATGGCGATGGCCATGGGCTTAAGGCTGTAGAAACACAAGTAGGAAGGATTGGTGGTTTAATTTGCTGGGAGCATTGGATGCCTCTAACGCGACAAACCATGCACAATTCTGGCGAACACATTCATGTGGCGGTGTGGCCCAAAGTTCATGAAATGCTTCAGATTGCCACCAGATCTTATGCCTTTGAGGGTAGATGTTTTGCCGTTGGTGTGGGGCAAATTATGCGAGTTAAAGATATTCCGGCCGAGCTCACCTTACCTTTAGAATTGCAGAATAAACCAGACCATATGCTGCTCAATGGTGGCAGCTGCATTGTAGGCCCGGATGGTCATTATGTAATGGAACCGATTTGGGACAAAGAAGGTGTTTTTGTTCAGGAAGTAAATCTTACACGGTGCTATGAAGAACGCATGGCTCTGGATGTAACAGGCCACTACCAAAGAAATGATGTATTCGAGCTAAAGACAAACACTAAAAGACTGTGAGCAGCCTCCGCCTTGAGTCCGGAGGCCGCCCTTAGGCCAATGTTTATTTCTTGTCGCCTTGTTTTACCCGGGTTTCATTCTCTTGGTAAAAGGCGTATTCCTGCTCTAAAAAGCCAATGTAAGATTGCCCCCAAACATAATCTATGTTGTCTCCAAAAAGCACTAGCACTCCCTCAAGCGGCTCTTCATAAGGGTTATACAGTTTATGTTGAATGTACGGGGGCACAAAAAAGCTCATCCCTTTAGCAATATCCATTTCCTCTCCATTCACCACTGCTTTGCCCTTGCCGCTGGTGATAATAAAAAGGTTGGGTACCTGGCTCGATTGGATGTCCTCTTCAGCGTTGGCCACTTCCATTTGCCCCAAACTAAACCAACCAATGCGCTTGTCTTTCATGGTGTATAGCGATACCATCATAGCTCCATGGGTTTCCATAGACTTATCACGGCCAAAGGGAGTTACCTCACCATTCCCTTTCTTCCAAAAATGCTCCATGGTTAAATAGGCCAGGGCCGTTTCGCCCTGCCCGGAACTAAAACCTTCCATATCGGCTACACCAAATAGAGGCTGTGGATCTGACTCACGGGTACGCATGCTGGCCGTTCCGGCAGTTAGCTCATTGGTGTAGAGACTTCTAAGGGTAGACATATCTGGGCAATGAAAGTACCACGTGGGCCGGCTGGGTTTGCCTTTTTCAACCGAAACGTTGTGTGGCCCCATTTCATGAAACGTGTATTTTTGACTTTTGCCTACCAGGTACCCTCTCTCATTCCTCTCTACTTTCACCGTCCACCAATCCTCTTCAACCTTAATTCCAAAATAGGCATTCATGGCCATGGGATCATCGGCATAGGCCTGAACGTAATCTCTAATCATGGCATCGGCAGACTGCCCAAAAACCGGAGCAGTTACCATAACACCGTGTAGCATAATAAAAGCCAATGCAACCATTGCCTTAGCTTTTAGGGGAAGTTGTATTCGTTTTTTCATGCCTAAAAAAACCGCCCCAAAGCACAAAGGGATGCCTAAAAAACAACGATTGTGGCGAAATTCTGCTATTTGTGGTGAGTGAGAGCTAGTGGATTATTTTGAACCTCCTTATGGCCTGAAGTACCACCTCTCGGTACGATCTGGAAACAGGAATCGGATGAGAGACACAAACCAGTCGCAGCTCTATGGACGAGTGACCAACAACCGAGCGGACGTTATGGAGGTTGACCACATAGGACCTATGACACCTCACTACTTCTGGATGACTGATCTGCCGAAAGATATTTGTTAGAGTACCTCTTACAAGCTTCTTTTTAACCTGATTTTGCTCCAGAAAGGAAAGCTCCACGTAATTGTCATGTGCTTTGAGGCAAAGTAAATCTACCAACCTTACGGCAACCGATTCGTTGTTTCCGCTGCCTTTTACAGAAATAAACTCTTCTTTAGGCCCTTCTTCTCTGTTGGTTAGCATCTGCTCGTAGTCCGACTTGAGATTTCTAAAGCGAAAGTAGCCAAGCACACCAGCCAGCGGAAAGATGAGCACCGAAGATATTTGAAGAACAAAGCGTAAACCGCTAATAAATTTCCAGTCGTGCCAGCCTCCTATTAGATTATACAGTACAAAGTTTGACAGCCCTAACACCAACAGAAGCGCCAAATGCCAGTATACAACAGCGGCTGTGCTCGCTCTCTTAATACAATGTCTTTTGACCCAAAACTCCATGAGCACACACAAGAAAAAAGTGCTTGTGCCAAACTTTGCCATTTCTACAAGGAAGTGGACCGTATAAGTAAAGCGGGGATTGTAGTTATGTATGCCAAATGGAAGAAAGGCCACCAGGAATATGTACAAAAAAAGTGGTGTAGCAATACAAACCGCTAACCGGTAGGGCTTTGAAAGAAAAAAATCGAGGTTAACCTTTTTCATAAGGTTTGGAGTCAATAGCCAGAGAATCCAAGCCTCCGGGTTTACATCTAAATTACTAAAGCCCTACACCAACTTGCCAAGAATGAGCAAAAAAAATGCACCTGAACTTTTCGAAGTTATTTTTAAAAAAAAGGCTGATACTCAGAGAGTATCAGGCCATAACCTTCAGATCGACATACAACGGTATTGGTCAACCCTTGTTACTTGCAACCTCTTCTTTCGTCTATCTTCTCGTAATACTCGGCAGGGTTTATACTAAAACTGGTGCCTGAAGTATTGGTAGAAAAGTTAGAAAAAGAATACTTGTGAGAAGTACCGAAATCGTCTACCGCAGTAATTGACGTAATGTTATTGCCACTAAACGCCACATGAACTTCTTTGTAAGCTGCTTCTGAAGATGGCTTAAGCTTTAATACAGAGCCTTCCATGGTTCCGCTATGGCCTGAACCAAAGAAGGTCATCATTGAACCAAAGTCTACTATGGCTTCAGTGTTTTGGCCGGGGCAAAAGAACAATATCTGAGAGTGGTCTGGCTCCTTGGTTCCTACATACTCTGTTTTACCATCGTTGAGCCAGGTTTCGTTGGGGCCATATTTCAAAATGTATTTTGCACCTTCAACCACCAACACGCCTTCCTGCACATTCTTAAAACCCATGTTATCGTTAATGGCCTCGTATACCACGTTTACCTTATAGTTGGGTATGTTGCCATACTTGTTGTACAACTCGTTGATCTTAGAAGAAGCATCTTGAGCTTGTACCGAGCCCACCATTAGCACAGCGAGCAGTAATGTTTTCAGTAGAGTTTTCATAAATCTGTGTTTCTAAAAAAAGATTAAAAGGAATGATAAAAGTTGAGTGGTTGGCTACTTTCATCGGCTGAGATAGATCAAAAATAAAAAAATCCTGTGAATAGCCATTCACAGGATCAAATTTGTGGTTTACCTCTATCTACTTCTTACGGATATAAATATTCCCGTTGGTAGTTTTCATCATTACTTCAGCACCTCCTCCATTGAGGTCGCCTTCAACCCAACTCTCGTACTTCATGCTAAATCCGCCTTTGTTATTTTTATTGCTAACCGGTTGGGCCTGCTTAATACTAAACGATTCAAAGTCTGTGAATATGTCTCTATTCGTTCTCATTTTTGCTGTGAACTTAGTACCGGTAGGCACACTTATATCTACATTTCCATTGTAGGTGCTAAAAGCCATAGGGGTTTCAGGAGTCACTTTGGCAAAAGTAACTTCGATAGCTCCATTGTAAGTCGAAGCGCTGGCAGAACCGCTAATATTGGTCAGCGTAATAGATCCGTTGTAGCTCTCCACATTAACCTCCCCGTTTACGCCTTCAATTACAATGTGGCCGTTGTTATAGGTTTCTGCTTTAATGTTGAAGTTTTTAGGCACCATTACTTCAAAATCTACCCGGTTGTTCCAGCCTTCACTTTCCAGCCTCACGGTGTTATTGTTTTCAGAAGCCTCCACATTAAAGCCCCCGCTACTCACCAGCCTCATACCATTTTTAGACTCTCCTCGCTCCACCTTCTTTTCGTACTTAATCATTTTCACTTTTACAGTGGGGCCGTCATAGCCTGTTACTTTCACTTTGCCATTTCGGTTGTCTAGATCCAGCTTTCCTCTTTCACCGGGTTTCGAAAGTGGTATTTCTATCTCCTGTGTATTCTGCTGGTACTCTATTTTTTTACCATTATGATCAAAGTCCATATCAAACTCAAAGTCAGATACAACACTATGAACCGCCCTTTCGGCTATGGCTTCTACTTCTGCTAACACTTGAGGATCTACCTTCACCTCCCAGTTTTTACTGGTCTTTACCTGCACATCCTGAGCCCAGGCCGCAACTCCCAAACTCATTAACATTGCCGCAGATAACATTTTTCTCACGTTTCTCATGATCTGTTTTTTTCTTTTTCTCTTTACATGATTTTATCCAAATTCTCACGAAGCGCTGATTTCACATCATCGGGTGTATTTTCAGCATTTAGAATAGGTTCAAAGGCCTTTACTGCCTGAGTTTCCTGCATATCCACCATCAATTCGGCCATAGCTACCAATACCAATGGAGATTGTTGTTGGTTAATACTTTTTATCAATCGTTCACGAATAGCCGAATCTTTGGCATAGTTGGCCAATGAAGCTAAGGCTGCCAGCCTCACATTGGTACTCTCATCGTTATTGAGTGTTAAAAACAGGGCATCGGTTACTTCTCGGTTTTTAGACACAAGCCCGTTGCTCATCTGCACGCCTTTCAGCCGTTGAGTCACCGACTGGTCTTCCAGCATGGTTTTCATCATTACCTCCTGCATACCAGCCATCTGATCGCTCAGCCTATTCAGTTGGCTGTTGTACACACTGCCTGTAAAAAGCCTGCCTAAAACAAGGCCCACCAACAACACACAAAACCCAAAAGCAAACCGCCCCTTGGACGTGGCAAAGAAAAACCTTCCCAAGACACTCCATACATGCCGAAAGTCTTCTTTACCTTCTACCCTTCTTTGCTCGGCTGCCAACATTTGGTAAAAGTTAGAGCGCAGAGCATCTGTGGGCTCAGGCTTAGGAGTTGTTGCCATTTGTTGGCCCATAGTCCTGAGCTCGTTCACCTCCTGCATATCTATGAACCCCTGCTCCACATATTCTTCAAACTCGCGCCTGCGTTCATCAGTCAGGGTTCCGTCCATATATTCTGTTATCAGAGACATATATTTCTCTTCCATCTCCGTCATTGTTTTCTTAAGTATACATCACCATTAAGCGTTTCAAACTCAAAAGTAGGCCCTCCGGATTTTCCATACTGGTAGCTGTTACTATTGGCTATTTTGTACTTTACTCCATTACCATCAGGAGTCTTGGTTACTTTGGGGGCCAGTTTGGCCGTAAATTCCAGATCACTGTAAACCTCTCCCCACTGACTTTGAAAGCTAAATATTGCACTGGCATTTTCAGGCACTCTAATTTCTATGTCGCCATTTACTGTATTAAAGCTGCCAAACTCTTTCGGTAAGCTTTTGTAGTTTACTTCCAACTTTCCATTCACGGTCGATGCTTTGGTGTCGCTAGCCAGATTCTGCAAAGTCACATCGCCATTTACATTGGAAGCATACACATTGCCTTCCACGTTTTTCACCAACACACTGCCCTTGTTCACTGTAGAAAGCTTCACACTTATTCCCTTCGGCACCTTCACAGTAAAATCGAGCGTATACCAGTAGTTTTTATGCTCGCTCTTTCTGTTCCACTCCCAGCTACATTGCAGAGGGTCGGCCTTATCTTCCATTATATGATTAGGAGAAGACAAGAAGAGTTTCACAAACTCCGCCCCCTCCAGCACACCCAAATTCACTTCTTCCATACCAAGAGCCAGGTCTTCGTTGGTCTTTCCGTTCACTTGTTTTTTCACTACCACCTGCACCACTTCTCCCTCGTAAGCTTCTACTTCAACGCTGCCATTTATATTGCACACGCAAAACCAGAACTCAGCACTAGCATTGTTCACCGCAAATTGTTTCGTAATGGTTTCAGACTTACCCTGAGCCCACACATTGGCACCAACCAGCAAAGCCACCAGCACCATCCAATAATTCCTTTTCATTTCTTCTTATGGTTTTACAACCTCACATTCAAGTTTCTCATAGTTGGCCTTCAACTCTTTCAGTGCTCTAAAAATCCTCACCTTCACAGCACTTTCAGAGCAATCCAGAAGTTCAGCAATGTCGGTGTACTTCATTCCCTGATACTTACTCAATACCAATATTTCGCGTTTCTCTGCAGAAAGCCTTCTCATGGCCTTTTCCAGTAAATGACGCTCCTCACTGGCAATCTTAAAAGTCTCCGCATTGTCGTTGTCAGCATAATATTTGTCCGTTACGCTCACATCTTCCTTATATCCCAGACGCTTCTCCTTCTTATAGTAGTCGGCAAATAAATTCCGCGCCATATGAAATATCCAGGTAGAAAACTTACCGTCACCCTTATAGGTATGACGGTATTTGATGATTCTCACAAACACATTCTGCACAAGATCCTCGCTGGCGTTGCCATCAGAAGTCAGCCTATAGAAGAACCCATACAAAGGCCTGTTGTAGCGTTCGAATAATAGACCCAGCTGATCTAGCTGGCCGGCCTTAACCTTAAGCATTAATGTGTTGTCTGAGATTGAATCCAATGCTTCGTCTTAAGAATTCAGTGGGGGAAACTCAACTCGATTGAAATGGTTACATACAATTTAAGATTTTCTTTTAAGAAGATTTTGAAGGACGCCCCACTGCACAAAATCCTTGCGCCCAGGCCTGCTCTGGCGGGCCGGGCGCTGTTATAGCCAATTACCTAAATCAACCCGGGTTCGATGTAAAGAAGTAGTAAAATATCCCCTCTTAGGACGTCATTGCGG
>NZ_DBHC01000022.1:0-21435 GCF_002296035.1 Roseivirga sp. UBA838 | reverse complement strand
ACATACGCAAAGGAAAATATCCGCAATCTCATTTAAGCTCTGTTAAGATACCGGATAAAAAAGGCCTTTTTTTGAGAGTTTAAGACCTGTTTTTTTGCATGACATTCTTTTCTTACATCAAACTCAAGTTAAACCACAGTCATCAACCACCAACCGTCCATCTCTGATTTGAGTCGACTATAAACTATGAATCTTAAAGGTTAAACCACGAACATTGAACTTCTCCTATTTGATTTAATGTTGAGAAACTTTAAATTCATTTTTGATCACCCAAATAACACCCCCATGGAAGAAACTAAAGAACAACTACAAAAGCAGATCGACCAACTGAACGCTCAACTCACTGGCGACATGTTTGCCGATATGGACATTAAAGACCAAATTCACAATCTAAAAATGAAATTGAACGGTGTGAAGCCTATGGATTCTAAAATAGATTGCGTAGGTTGTGGTAGTTAATATGAACGACACACCATCTTCAACCTTAACTTTAGAGCCTCTATGGGCTCTTTTTTTATTCGTTTTCCTAAGCTGTAGCAGCCCGGAAACCCAAGGTATTGACACCAATATTTCTTCTCAGGACGCCCCTTACCTAATGGTGCTCGGTGTGGCACAAGATGCGGGCTATCCGCAGGCCGGATCGAGGCAAGAATTTAAGCTGATTGAAGAAGGGCTAAGAGCAAAACAGTATGCTGTATCGCTTTGCCTGGTAGACCCACAGCATAACAAACGCTACCTTTTCGAAGCCACTCCTGATTTTCGGGAACAGTTAGAAATAGCCGATAAGGTTTCGAAGCCTACACAATATCCTTTCGATGGTATATTTTTAACTCATGCACATATTGGCCACTACACCGGGCTCATGCATTTGGGTAGAGAAGTAATGGGTACACGAACCATTCCGGTTTACGCCATGCCTAAAATGACTGCCTTTCTTCAAGAAAACGGGCCCTGGAGCCAATTGATTAGTTTAGAGAACATAGCTCTAAAACCCCTGTCAGACTCCACAACAATCTCGTTGAGCAACAGTATTTCTGTAATGCCTTTCACTGTTCCCCACAGAGATGAATACAGCGAAACTGTAGGCTATCAAATAAAAGTTAGTCGCAAGAGCCTTGTTTTTATTCCTGACATAGACAAATGGAACCGATGGGATGTAGACATTCGAGAAGTGGTTAAGGCCCACGATTATATACTTATTGATGCCAGCTTCTATAAAGATGGAGAACTTGAAGGTAGAGACATGAGCCTGATTCCTCACCCTTTTACCACTGAAAGCATGGAGCTTTTTAAGAACCTATCAGATGCTGATAAGGCTAAGGTGTACTTTATCCATGCCAACCATACCAACCCTATTCTTGATGTCAATAGCAGGGAGTATAAAGAGGTTGTACAGGCAGGTTTTCATGTAGCTAAGCAAGGGCAGATATTTCGGTTTTGATAGTTTAGCCGTCCGACCGCTTTGAGCGGTCGGACGGCTGCGCAGGCGGTGAACAAAGCTGAGACTAATGGCATGGCAATTCCGTCAACTTTATCTCAATAGCTAAGAAAATAAAACTTTTCATCACAGTTCCATTCTGGAGACACTGATGGTGATGAATCAGATACTTGAGGTAACCATATAAGAAATTTGAATTAATTTTATTTATTTTTTCACTTATCACTTGACTTTACCCTCTCCACTACTTTACTTTAGTCCTATCTTAAGAAAAGGAACTTCATCCGTTAGCTAAAAAAATTGAAGAACGAGCACACACAATACAACTCTCAGCCCCGTATACAACTGTCTTTGTATTTCTGCTCAACAAACAGGAGCATGCCGAAAATGCCTGACCCAAAGTGAGTAGGTTGTTTAAAAATTCAATTAAAATGAGAAAAGCGAAATCCTTATTAGCAGCAATTTTAATGTTATTCGGAACAGTAGGAATAACCCAAGGTCTGCAAGCACACTGTATTGCCTGTGATGGCACAGAACAGTTTGATGGAATGTGTTATGGTGACACAAACAGGCAATGTGTAGATGAAAAAAGTTGGTGGCAAAGCTGGGTTTGCAACAATGGGGTTAATAATACAGCTGACTGTCCCGTAATACAACAATGATCTAGAATGCGATTCACCTATTTACTACTGATCACTCTATTGTTGCTTTATTCATGCAATAACTCTGAGATCATAGAATACCAGAAAGGGAAGTCTACTAATAAAGTAGGCTTCTCTCATGAAACGTCCAAAACCTTTTCTATCGACAGTCTAACTGATTGGCACTTAATAGATATACAGTCCTTGAAACTGAAAGGCATAAGGCACATTGCAACTCTTGACATAATCAATAACGATATTTTGATTTTCAATTACGATGAAGGTCAATTGTACAAAAGAATCTCATTTAACGAAGATGGTCCCAATGCCTTAAAGGGCGAAATAAGTGGGTATCATATATTCCACCAAGATTCAATCTTAATAATAGATAAGACTAACAGTCTATATTTTTCCAATCTGGAAGGTGAAATAACTAAAGTATTGAATCTTGATCCTGACGGTATTCCTGGCGCTCCCTTAAATCGTCCAAACATAAATCCAATAGTAAAAATTGGGAAAGACTATCTTTTAGATAATTACTATATCATGAATGAGGGCAGAAAGATGAAAATCAAATTAACTCCAGATGATTCTATTGAATATTTTCAAGAGGTTCCTAATGAATCACTTAAAGGATTTTGGGGTATAGATAAATTCGTTTACACTGGATTCATTTATGAATCAGATGAAGAAAAATTCATTTACAACTTTCCAAATTTAGATTCTTTGTACATCTGGAATAAGTCTTTCAATTCACTTTCCAAGGTGAATGCTTCCTCAAAAAACATAATTGGCCCCATCAAACCTATTTTGAAATTTGGAGTAATGCCGAGTGAAAAAACAGTAAAAGAAGAACCTTTTAAAAGACATATTTACACCAGAATATTCAAGATAGGAAACAATTATGTAAGACTTATGGGTCTTCCTATATCACAGTTTGATATTGATCTGAGAGATCCTGTAAAAAGCAGAATAAGACAATATGTCGCAATTGTCTTCGATGAAAACTTCAATTGGCTCGGTGAGTTTGAACTACCGTTCAATAAATACTTGATTGATTCTGATGATATATTCGCAAATGATCTTGGCTTACACTTTCAAGTTAAAACAGGAAATGAAAATGAGACAAAATTTGAAATTTGGAATATTCAAAACTAAACCAAAACCTAAAATCATATCATTATTATTTTTGGGAAGTTTATCTTTTGCAATTTCCTGTAATGGCCCCTACAAAGAGTCCTTTGAAAAAGCAATTCAGGATATTTATAAACAAGACATTATCGACAAAACAATATTTGTCGTAATGGAACAAAGCGGATGCACAACATGCTTATATAAAGCTGATGAATTTTACTCTGAGTATGCTAATCAAGGTCATCAGGACTTAAAATTTATTTTTACAGGATATAGTTCTGAAAAACGCCTAAGACTAAAATATGATCTAAAGAATTCACAAAGTAACATTATACTCGATTCAACATCTATATTTTACAGAAACAACCTAAGACTAGAGTACCCTTCGATTCTTTATTTCGAAAATAATCGTTTAATAAAATATGAGATTGGTAGTCCCGATAATTTTAAGGCATATACTGAACTAGTAGATGCTCTAGCTAGTGATTTCTAAATAAAAAAGCGACCTCTTTCAAAGTCGCTTCTTTACTGATTTTATGCTTAAAGGATGAATTATCCGATCGCTACTCTTTTGAAAGCAGTTACTGTCATGCCTTTGTTCACAGAGTCTAAGTACTGCTGAACAGTTTGCTTAGGATCTTTCACAAAAGACTGGCTCAACAAAGTGTTCTCCTGGAAGAACTTGTTCAGTTTACCCATAGCAATTTTCTCGATGATGTTTTCCGGCTTGCCTTCCTGACGAGCTTGCTCTTTTCCAATCTCAATTTCTTTGTCAATAATCGACTGGTCAACACCGTCTTTGTTCAAAGCAACCGGGTTCATAGCGGCAATTTGCATACCCACATCCTTACCAGCATCACTTACATCGTTACCTCCTGTGCCAGAAAGTGCTACCAAAACACCTAATTTACCATTAGAGTGAATGTAAGAAGCCACTTGCTCACCAGTAATGGTTTCATAAGCCGAAACTTCCAGCTTCTCACCAATCTTACCAATGTACTCAGTCACTTTTTCCTGTACGGTCAACTCACCAAGGCTAAGAGCGTTAAGTGCAGCAATATCAGCAGGCTTATTGGCCATAGCAGCATCAGCGATCTCATTACCCAAAGACTGGAAATCATCGTTCTTAGCCACGAAATCGGTCTCACAAGTAAATGAAATTAAGATAGCTGAAGACTTATCTTCGCTTACTCTTACAAATACGCTACCTTCTTTGGTTTCTCTGTCGGCTCTCTTCTCAGAAAGCTTCTGACCTTTTTTACGAAGGATTTCAATGGCTTTGTCAAAATCGCCATCTGCTTCTACCAATGCCTTTTTGCAGTCCATCATTCCGGCACCGGTCATTTGTCTTAGTTTGTTAACATCTGTTGCTGTAATAGCCATTTTATGAATTTTTATGATTCTTATTTCGGTTAAAACAAAAATTGAACATCGAAGCGAATTCAATGTTCAATTTGTATCAAGATTTTATCACTAATGAATTAAGCTTCTTGAGAATCTGTTTCGATCTTCTCCTGCTCTGCCTTTTCTCTTTCTCTCTCCTCTTTGTCTTGCTTGCGAGCCGACAAACCTTCTTCGATAGCCTTACCAAATGCTTTGGTAATAATTTCTATAGACTTAAAGGCATCATCGTTACCAGGAATCGGGAAATCTACCGAGTTAGGGTTAGAGTTTGTATCGCAAAGCGCGAATACAGGTATACCCAACTTCTTGGCTTCAGAAACAGCAATATGCTCTCTCTTTACATCGATTACGAACAATGCAGCAGGCAATCGGGTAAGATCGGTAATACCACCTAACAACTTCTCCAGCTTAGCTTTCTCACGAGTTTTCATGAGACGCTCTTTCTTAGCCAGGGCTTTGTAGGCTTCGTCTTTCATCAACTTGTCTATACCGGCAAGTTTTTTCAAAGATTTTCTGATGGTGGCAAAGTTGGTAAGCATACCACCCAACCATCTCTCAGTAACGTAAGGCATGTTCAATCTCTTGGCTTCCTCAGAAACCAAAGCTCTGGCTTGTTTCTTAGTAGCCACGAACATTACTTTTCTTCCTGATCTTACGATGTTCTTAACAGCATTTGATGCTTCTTCGAGGCTGTCAAGGGTTTGGTTTAGATCGATGATATGGATTCCGTTCTTCTCCATGAAGATGTACGGAGCCATTCTCGGATCCCACTTTCTCGTTAAGTGTCCGAAATGAACACCAGCATCAAGTAAGTCTTTGTGAGTTAGATTAGACATTATATACTTTAAAGTTTGTTCAGATTAACGTTTCGAGAACTGGAACGATCTTCTCGCCTTTCTCTTACCGTACTTCTTACGCTCAACCATTCTAGGATCTCTGGTCAAGAATCCTTCGGTTTTCAAAGCAGGTCTGAATTCAGCATCGGCTTCGCACAAAGCTCTTGAAATGGCCAATCGGATGGCTTCCGCCTGACCCTTCAGTCCTCCACCATCAACGTTTACTTTGATGTCGAAGTTGGTATCTTGTTTTACTTTCACCAAAGGCTGCTTCACTACAATCTGCATTACATCAGACTGAAAATAGTTGTCGAGCGGTCTGCCATTGATGGTAATTTCACCTTTGCCCGGCTCCATGTAAAGTCTGGCAACTGATGTTTTTCTTCTTCCTATAGTATTGATTACTTCCATTGAAAGCTTCTTATAATTCTACAACTTTTGGTTTCTGTGCCTCATGCGGATGCTCAACGCCTTCATATACATGCAGATTATGGAAAATGCTTCTTCCCAATCTGTTCTTTGGCAACATACCTCTTACGGCTCTTTCTACAAGAAGTGTTGAAGACTTAGCCTTCAATTCTCTTGGAGTAGTTTTTTTCTGACCTCCAGGATAACCAGTGTAAGTCAGATATACTCTGTCTGTCCACTTTTTACCTGTTAGTCTTACTTTATCGGCATTAATAACAATGACATTGTCACCACAATCTACATGTGGAGAGTAGCTGGGCTTGTTCTTACCTCTAATTATCTTGGCTACTTCGCTGGCCAATCTTCCCAATGTTTTAGACTCGGCATCGACCAACACCCACTGCTTGTCTACTGTCGCTTTATTTGCCGAAACCGTCTTATAACTTAGTGTATCCACTTCAGTATAATTTATTGACTTTAAATACTTTATTCAGACCTTCCCGTAAAAAGGGACACAAAGATAGAAGTTTGGTTTTTCAAATCCAACATAGCCCCACAAATTAATTGACTCTTAGTGAGTAAGCTCCTCCAATACAAACCCAAGGTGACTGACAGCACTAAAGCCTGTTGGCGACTAGTTGCTTTAGTAGTACCTTCAAATCTTTAGGGTAAGGCGCCTCTACAGCTATTTTGTTTCCATCCATTCCTTTAAACGTGAGTGAATGCGCGTGCAGGGCAAAGCGCTTAATGAGGGGTTGCTCCTCCTCGTCTCGGCTCAGCTTGTACTTTCGTTTTATTTGCGACAGGTATAGGGGGCTTCCTCCATAGAGTTCATCACCAATAAGTGGCGCGTCTTTTTTACTTAGATGGATTCTTATCTGGTGCATTCTTCCTGTTTCCGGAAGACACTCAATGAGGCTATGCTTCTTATATATATCTAAGGTATTGAAAACGGTGGTGGCAGGCTTGCCTTTAAAGTCTATTACCACACTCCCTTTATTGAGCGAAAGTATGGGCAGTTGTACTTTCTCATGGTTAAATTCATGTATGCCATTTACAAAAGCATGATACACCTTACCCACCGTTCTTTTCTCGAATTGAATACTAGCGTGCCGGTAGGCTTCTTTGGTTTTGGCTAGCAAAAGACAGCCGGAGGTTTCTTTATCTAATCGATGACAAGCCGAAAGCGACTCATCGTAACCCTTGGCCAGAGCCTGAAGGTTTAACTCACTGTTTCGATCGTCTAGCGAAGCCATAAATGGAGGCTTATTGACCACCAAAAAGTCATCGTTTTCGAATAAGATTAGCGACTTAAAATTGACTTTCATTAATTCTCCTCCTCCAATTCCTCAAACTCTTCGGTGTCTACAGTGCCGTCTTCCAGCCCATCTGCTCCCTGGCCTATGGGTAGTTTAAAGCTAAATGTAGAGCCTTTGCCAACGGTACTTATCACACTCACTTTGGTATTGTGTGCTTCAAGAATATGCTTAACAATAGCTAAACCTAAGCCTGTACCTCCCATTTCCTTAGACCTGGACTTTTCTACTCTAAAGAAGCGTTCGAAAATCCGACTTAAATGCTCCGGAGGTATCCCTACTCCGGTATCCTTAACGTACACCTGTACTTTTTGTCCTTCTACCTCAAAGCCCACCAAAATCTCGCCCGACTCTGTGTACTTAATCGCATTAGACACCAGATTGGTGATTACCCGGTAAATGCGGTCTGCATCGGCATGGACAAAAATCGGACTATTGTAGGGCTGGTCGAAGCGAATGGTGAGATCCTTTCGCTCTGCTTTATTTTCTAGCTGATCGATGACCTCTGAAGCTAATGGCACAATATTAAAGTGCTCAAAGTGCATTTTAATTTCTCCGGTCTCTATCTGTGAGAGAGTTAAAAGATCCTGGATGAGTTTATCGAGGTTATCGAGACTTTTGGCGGCTCTCTTGAGAAATTTGCGTCTTACTTTTTTATCGTCAATGGCGCCATCGAGCAGCGTATGCACAAAACCCTGTGCCGCAAACACTGGGGTTTTGAGTTCGTGACTCACATCGGCCAGAAACTCCCGCCTGAAGGCCTCTAGTCTTTTCAGGTCTTCTATTTCTTTGTGCTTGTTTACCCCGTATTTGTAAATCTCTCTGTTAATACGCTTTAGAGGGTGGTTGGAATTGGTGCTTTCAAAGTCTTCTATAAAGGAGAAGTCTTTTTTGCGCATTCTATTGAGCACATTGTATATTTCGCTTATCTCGCGTATTACCAGAAATTCGAATGTTACATAAACCAGCAGGTACGTGGAAGCAAAAGACAGCAGCCCTGCTACCAGCATAATGGTTTCGTTAATTTCCGGCAACAAGGATAAGAAGGCTACAGTGACTATGGCCACCATAATGGCCAGTACCAACGCCACTACCCTTGACTTGAAATACATGGCTTAATTGACTTCGAACTTATAGCCAACTCCTTTGACGGTTGAGATGTAGCCATCTCCAATCTTTTCGCGCACTTTTCTAATGTGTACATCTACCGTTCTGGCCAATACATACACATCTGTTCCCCAAATGTTCTGTAGCAGTTCGTCTCTGCTATACACCTTGTTGGGGTTTTGCGCAAGAAAATAAAGCAGTTCAAACTCTTTTTTAGGCAGGGTAAACTGGTTGCCATCGGCTGTAACGGTGTAGCTAGACCGATCGATAGTTAATTTTCCGGCCACAACCTGAGGCTTTGACTTGTTCTTACTGTCCTTTCTAAACAATGCGCTAATGCGGCTCATCAGTGCCCGCGGCTTTATGGGCTTGGTAATGTAATCATCGGCCCCGGCCTCAAACGCTGCCACCTCAGAATACTCCTCTGCTCTGGCCGTGAGGAAAATGATGTGCGTATCGGACATTTCCGGAATTTCCCTGATTTGCCGACAGGTTTCAACGCCATCTTGCTGAGGCATCATTATGTCTAACAAAATAAGTTCAGGAGAAAATCTTTTGGCTAGTGAAACCCCTTTTATACCGTCTTCGGCAGTTTCAACATCGTAGCCTTCTTTTTTGAGGTTGTATTTGAGAAGCTCCAGAATATCCGGGTCGTCATCTACCACCAAAACTTTGGGGCTTTGCTTGTTTGCCATGGGTTGTTTTTTGATTGTTCAAAGATATACTTTTTACAAGCTTTTAATCAAGTTGAATCTGATTGTTTACTCGACAATGGCCAGAGGGTGTTTGAGGTTTTCAATATTAAGAAGCTCCACACTCAAGTAGCCCACATAAATTTTGGCCTGAAACTTTAAAGGAATCTTATTCAAATCATCTGAAAGCCAGACCTTAAGCGTATTATCTTCTACGAAAAGGCTATCTTTTTTCATCATTGGCACCAACACAATTGCTTTAATATTACCATACTTGGTGTCGATTACTTCTCTGCCCACAAACTTCACTTTAAATGGTTTCTCCTTGTCGTCAAAGAAAGTATTAATGGTGATCACTTCTCCTTCCTTAATCTTGGAAAAATCTATAGCCCTGAGATAGTAATACCCACTCACCATATCCTGCACATTATGGGGAATGTTGTGCTCAAAGGTTTTTTCCAACCTTCGGGTTTCTTTGTGCAGTTTGGCAACTGTTACTTTATCATTTTTATGGTCGAAATAAAGGATCTCATTTTTTCTGAATCGCCCTTCTTTTATGTACCGGTAGAACTGTTGAGGCACAAGCTGAGTGGTATCGTAATATGTTCCCCAATTATCTCTCACCGAAGAGAAGAAATCAAAAACGCCTACCGTTTTAGCATTGATATCGATTTTCCAGGTGGGCTTATTATTTATGGTATAAATAACATCACTAACCGAGAAAGTGGCTTCAGCAGCTCTAATAAACCCAACAGAGGCTTTGAGCTCTATTTTTTCTCCGGGCTGAAATGGCGTCTCTTTAGAAAGCTGGTATCCCTGACCATAAGCAGAGGTCAATAGAAAAAACAAGCAACCAATTATGTAAGTCTTCTTCATTACTGAATTTTACCCTCTACTTGTCAAATGCCATACCATTTTTTGCTACAACGAAGGAAAGCGTTTTTTCAGATAAG
Organism: Roseivirga sp. UBA838; assembly: GCF_002296035.1. Classification (NCBI taxonomy): domain Bacteria; kingdom Pseudomonadati; phylum Bacteroidota; class Cytophagia; order Cytophagales; family Roseivirgaceae; genus Roseivirga; species Roseivirga sp. UBA838. The sequence goes on along the minus strand of NZ_DBHC01000022.1, from coordinate 11,506 downwards.
TCAAATAGGCCAGTAAATCTCCGTTAAATTCTTGTTGCAATTGCTGTTCTAAAAGCTCTTGCTGGCTATTGTATCTCAACATAGACATAAAAAATGTGTTTTTCGGCACAAAGTCATTGAAGTAGCCCGCATAACGATCTGATTGGAAAGTGAGCGTGTCATAATTACCCCTGATTTTGGTTAAAGCCTCTCTTTTGAGCTGTTCTTTAGTCTCGATAGGTTCATTTTTTATAGCCCTGTAAACCGAGTCCAGGTGTTGGGCAGCACGAAGCATGTAGTCTTTAAAAATCAGTTCATCATTCAAACTTTGTTTGAACTCTTCTACCTGCCGGGCATTTTTGCCATACTTCTGTTCCAGAAAAAGTATAGCTCCTTTATCGCCTATGAAAGAAGCCAGGTTTTCGTTGAAGGTAACGGAATCTTTAACGAACAAGGTGCCATGGGTAAGCTCATGAATTATAAGACTGGCCAGGTCTCCTTCGGAGCGCCTGAGCATATTGGATAACACGGGGTCTTTGAACCAGCCTAAAGTAGACCAGCCTCCGGCTGTTCGAATATCGACTTCCAGGTTTTCATTTTCTTTGATCTTTGTGGCTTCGGCCCTGGCTTTTTCCAAATCAAAAAACCCTTTATATGGCACACTACCCACCACCGGGAAATGCCACATCCGCGGCTTAAAAAAGTACGGATCGCAGGCGGTTACTACATACATAGATGGCTTTCCCTGCTGATCGTATATAGTGGAGTAATTCTCTGAATAATTGATACCCAGTTGCTCAAAGGCAAAAGCTTTGGCCTCCAAAATTATTTGCACCTTTTCCCGCTCAGCATCGGTAGTGGTTGGCAAAGCCATAAACTCTTCCAACGGTATGGCCTGTTGAATGACACGCAACTGACCTTTTAATTGAAGCCATCCATAGCCAATCAGCTGCCAGTATAATATGGCTAAAACCACCAGAGCCGCTATAAGACTCAGGCCTATCCACTTCAATATTTTTTTGACCTTCATGGGCTTGCGAAATTACAAAGATTATATGGTTGTGTATTGCGGGCTTTACTGCTATCTTCACAGACTATTCCTAAAAGACATACCCCAGTAATTAACATGAGTGATAAATCGGAAAAACTAAAAGCACTGCAGCTCACCATAGACAAACTAGAAAAGACCTATGGCAAGGGAGCAGTAATGAAATTAAGTGATGATAAAGTAGTGGACCTACCTTCTATACCAACAGGCTCTTTAGGGCTCGATATTGCCTTGGGCATTGGAGGTATTCCAAGAGGCCGGATTATTGAGATTTACGGCCCCGAATCTTCCGGAAAAACGACACTCACCATGCACTGTATTGCCGAAGCACAGAAGAAAGGTGGTTTGGCTGCCTTTATCGATGCTGAGCATGCTTTTGACAAAACCTATGCTGAAAAACTGGGCATTGATACCGAAAACCTACTGATAGCCCAGCCCGACAATGGCGAACAGGCCTTAGAAATTGCCGAGCACCTGATTCGCTCCGGAGCCATAGACATTATTGTTATTGACTCAGTGGCTGCTCTGGTACCTAAAGGTGAGCTGGAAGGAGAAATGGGCGACAGCAAAATGGGGCTTCAGGCACGCCTGATGTCTCAAGCCCTGAGAAAGCTTACTGGAACAATTAACAAAACAGGGTGCGCCTGCATTTTCATTAACCAATTAAGAGAGAAAATTGGGGTAATGTTTGGTAACCCTGAAACCACTACCGGAGGTAACGCACTCAAGTTTTATTCTTCAGTAAGACTAGATATTCGAAGAATAGGCCAGATTAAAGAAAGTGCTGACAATGTAATGGGCAACCGAACCCGGGTAAAAGTGGTAAAAAACAAAGTTGCACCTCCTTTTAAAGTGGTTGAGTTCGATATTATGTATGGTCAGGGCATTTCCAAATCGGGAGAAATCCTGGACATTGGTGTAGAACTGGGCATTATAAAAAAATCGGGAAGTTGGTTCTCTTATGAGAATGAAAAACTGGGTCAGGGACGCGACTCTGTGAAATCGCTGATTGAAGACAACCCGGAACTAGCCGAAGAGTTAGAAGGTAAAATAAAGGCCCACATTAATGGCGAAGTGGCTGTAGAAAAGGAGTAACCACCTCCGAGTTTTTACCAAAAGAATTAGAGGTTGCCTTAGAGCTTTCTGTACCGTAAAATCTACAGGTACAAATGAAAGACTTTAAAGCAACCTCTACTGTTTTAAACCAATTTTGGTTTAAGCAGCCCTCATGGCATCCACCGGATCGAGTCTGGCAGCCTTGGCCGAAGGAATTATTCCCGAAGCTACACCTATAATAGATGATACAACCACACCCAGCAGAATGTTTTTGGCACTCAGAGTAACTTCAAGTGTTCCAAACGGAATGAATGTAAGTAAGAATACTATTAATACCCCAACAGCCCCACCAAGCAAACACAAGAACACCGATTCGAACAGGAACTGGAAAAGTATAAAGTAGTTTTTAGCCCCCAATGATTTCTGAATACCTATTAGTTTGGTGCGCTCTTGCACAGATACGAACATAATGTTCATAATGCCAAAGCCACCTACGAGAATAGCAAAACCACCAATAACCCATCCGGCCATTCCCAAAACGTCAAAAATTCCACCAAGAGCTTCTGCAATGGCTTCCGGTCTGTTGAGGGCAAAATTCGACTCTTCCTTAGGACGCAAACCTCTCGCCTTTCTCAATAAACCCTCCATCTCATTCTGAAGCTCCACCAAACCAATATCATCTTCAAGACCCTTGACTGCTACAGAAGGGTTTATCCCAAAAATTCTCCCGATGTAGTACATTTTAGTAAACATCTTGTAGGGTATATAAATTCGATCATCATTGCTTGGAGTGCCAATAAAGCTTTCACCTTCTCTCTGCATAATCCCAATTACACGTACCTTATAACCCCTCACTTTGATATCTTTCCCTATTGGGTTTTCATTGGGAAATAAAGTTTGTGCCACTTCATTGCCAATAATCGCCACAGATCGACCTCCTTCAATCTCTTGCTGAGTAAAATATCGACCCTGCGCAATCTCTACCTCGTAAACATCTTTGTACTGATAAGTAATACCCCACACGTCTGTTCCACCCAAGCTTGAACTCTTGTATCTGACCGTAGTAGATGCAGACCCAACAATTGTAATGGCAGTAGCATTCTTTAGGTTAGCTTGCAAAAACTCGAATTCAGAATAGCTATTGTTTGGCCTTCGAAAGTATTTCCACCATGGATAGTTAGGGTCAGGTCCCGTGCCATAAGGAAACTTATCTACCGTAACCACATTAGAACCTAAAAAATCGAGGCTATCCTTAATGTTCTTTTCCAGGGAGTCCACCATAGTAAACACAGAGATAATGAGCATTATCCCAATAGTTACACCCAATAGCGAAAGTGTAGTTCTAAGCAGATTGGTGGTTAAGACCTGAAGGGCAAAGCGAATACTTTCACCCATTAACTTCAAAAATATACCGATGCGCATTGGCCTGAAATTGGTTTTTGTGGTTACTTATGCAACGTAAAGAATTTGAAAAAGTAAACACGCTCAAACCATTAATGGTTAAAAAAAGGAAAAGAGCCAGCGAATGGAAGTTATCACGGTTAAGTGGGAGGCGCATGAAAATTAATTTCTATGCCATATATTCGCATTAACAGGGCTTACCTTATGAAGCTCAATCATTTATTTTTATCTTTGCCAGCTATTTCAAAAGACAGGAGAATTGAGTATCGAGAAAATGAAATTATCGGCATTCAAGTTTGAGTTACCTCAAGACCGAATTGCCAAATACCCAGCAGAAAACAGAGACGAATCCAGGTTAATGGTGTTGCACCGCGACACAGGAGAAATTGAACACAAGGTTTTTAAAGACATTGTGGAGTATTTCGATGAAGGTGACGTTATGGTGAACAATGACACCAAGGTTTTCCCTGCTAGGCTTTATGGCCAAAAAGAGAAAACCGGTGCTCAAATTGAAGTTTTCCTCTTGAGGGAGCTCAATCAGGAAATGCACCTTTGGGATGTATTGGTTGACCCGGCCAGAAAAATCAGAGTAGGCAACAAGCTCTATTTTGGTGAAGGAGAACTAGTGGCAGAAGTTATAGACAATACCACCTCCCGAGGAAGAACTATCCGTTTCCTGTTTGACGGTAGTGATGAGGAGTTCTACAAAACCATAGACACCTTGGGTGAAACTCCGTTGCCCCGCGTTATTCCCAGAGAAACAGAACCGGAAGACAGAGAACGCTTTCAGACCATTTATGCTAAGCATGTGGGTGCTGTGGCAGCTCCTGTAGCCGGCTTGCACTTTACCATGCAGGTATTAAAAAGACTGGAAATTAAAGGAATTGACGTAACCCCTATTACGCTGCACATTGGTTTAGGAACTTTCCGTCCCGTTGATGTGGAAGACCTCACAAAGCATAAAATGGACTCTGAGAATTACACTATAGGAGAAAAAACAGCCAATTTGGTGAACAGAGCTCTGGACGAAAAGAAAAGGGTTTGCTCCATTGGAACCACTTCCATGAGAGCATTGGAATCGTCCGTTTCAGCCGGAGGAAGACTTAAGCCTAACTCGGCCTGGACGGATAAATTCATCTTCCCTCCTTACGAGTTTAAAATTTGCAATGCACTGGTAACGAACTTCCACCTGCCCGAATCTACCCTGCTTATGCAGGCAGCAGCTTTTGGTGGCTACGAAAATATCATGAACGCCTATCAGGTGGCTATTAAAGAAAAATACAGGTTCTTTAGCTATGGCGATGCTATGCTGATTATTTAATCATCAAGACCTTATAATATTAAGCCTTCTCTTCCCAATAGCCGGAGGAGAAGGCTTTTTTCTTTATAATTGCTCTATGCAAAAGTTTGCAGTAATAGTCGCAGGCGGTAGTGGAAAAAGGATGGGGGCAGAACTCCCCAAACAATTTATAGCACTTCAGGGGCTACCCATACTCATGCACACCCTTAAAGCTTTTCATTTCGATGATATTAAAATACTGTTAGTTCTCCCCGACCATCAGACAGACCATTGGAATCAGCTGGTTGCCACCCACAGGTTTGACGTTCCTCATCAACTGGTAAAAGGTGGTAAAGAAAGATTCCACTCTGTACAAAATGGGTTAAACACCATTGCAGAAAGTGACGGTCTTGTGGCCATCCATGACGGTGTGAGGCCTTTAGTTGACCGGAACATTATAAGGAAAAGCTATGAAATTGCTTATACCAAAGGCTCTGCTGTAGCCTCTATACCGCTGAAAGACTCCATTCGAAGTGTTGATCATTCCGGCAACCAACAAGAAGATCGAAACCAATTCAGGCTTATTCAAACTCCGCAAACCTTTCAGCTACGGCTAATCAAAAAAGCATTTGAGCAGCCATACAACACATCATTTACAGACGATGCTTCCGTATTGGAAGCAGCAGGCCATGCCATTCATTTAATAGAGGGGAACTACAAAAACATTAAAATCACCACTCCGGAAGATTTACTTATAGCCCAATCGTTCCTCAACGTATAAAGTTGGCTTGATAAGAAGCAGATTTTAGCTAACTTATTGCCTTCAAATTGGACATGAAACGCGCTAAATCTACCTCAATACTCTGGGTGGCCCTAACCTTTATCACCCTAAACTGTACCTCAACAAAAGAGAATGAATGGGTTAACCTATTCAATGGCAAGGACTTGGAAGGGTGGATACCTAAAATTACCGGCTACCCGACCGGTGAAAACTACGGAGAAACCTTTCGGGTAGAAGATGGCCTACTGACCGTTTCATATGAAAACTACTACCGCTTCGATAATCGTTTTGGTCATCTCTTTTATGAAAAACCTTTTTCTAACTACCTGCTCAGGGTAGAGTATCGCTTTGTTGGTGAACAAGTGGAAGGTGGAGCCGCATGGGCATTGCGTAACAGTGGAGTGATGCTTCACTCACAAGACCCTTACACCATGCAAGAACAGCAAGACTTTCCCATCTCACTAGAAGCCCAGTTTTTGGGCGGATTAGGTGAGGGACCAAGGCCTACAGGAAACCTGTGTACTCCGGGAACACATGTAGAAATGAACGGACAATTAATTGAAAATCATTGCATAAACGCCAATGCTCCAACCTTCGATGGCGACCAATGGGTAACCATGGATATTTTGGTGAGGGAAGACAAAGAAATTGCCCATATTATAAATGGAGACACCATTATACGCTACCAAAACCCAACCATTGGGGGCACTATGGTAGCCAATTTTTTACTGGAAGCAAAACCGGATGGACAACCACTTAAAAGTGGTTACATAGCTCTACAAAGCGAAAGTCACCCCATTCAATTCAGAAAGGTGATGATTAAAGAACTTGAAAATTAATCCGACTAAAAACAATACGCTAAACCTACAACTATGAATCAGACAGGAATCACTATACGACTGAGCGTCATGATGTTCCTCCAATTTTTTATTTGGGGAGGGTGGTTTGTAACCCTAGGGACTTTTTTAGGCAATAACATTAATGCCACTGATGGCCAAATCGCTCAAGCCTTCTCAACTCAATCTTGGGGAGCTATTATCGCTCCATTTATTATTGGTCTTATTGCCGATCGATATTTCAATGCTGAGCGGATTCTTGGAGTTTTACACCTCATTGGGGCATTCCTGATGTATCAGATGGCTGAAACCAATGACTTTACCACATTCTATCCCTATGTATTGGGCTACATGATTTTATATATGCCCACTCTGGCTCTTGTAAATTCTGTGGCATTCAGAACTATGCAAGACCCCTCTAAACAGTTTTCGAAAATCAGAGTATTCGGCACTATTGGATGGATTGTAGCCGGCTTGGTAATTAGTTATGTATTCTCATGGGATTCTGAAGCCTCAATCTCAGAAGGGTTATTAAAGAACACCTTTTATATGACAGCCATAGCCTCTGGAGCACTTGGGCTATTCAGTTTCACTCTTCCTAAAACACCTCCAGTAGTAGATAAATCTAAAAAGGCCTCTATTAGTGAAATACTCGGACTAGACGCCCTAAAGCTCATTAACAATAGAAATTTTGCGGTTTTCTTCTTTTCATCAATTCTAATTTGCATTCCGCTGGCTTTCTACTATCAAAATGCCAACCCCTTCCTTACTGAGATAGGAGTTGCCAATGCCACCGGGAAAATGACTCTCGGACAAATCTCTGAAGTAGTATTTATGTTACTTCTACCGGTATTTCTTACCCGGTATGGTATTAAGAAAACTCTATTGTTCGGTATGCTGGCCTGGGCTCTACGCTACGTACTTTTTGCCTATGGCAATGCCGACAGTGGCGTATGGATGCTCCTGTTGGGAATAGCCCTTCATGGTATATGTTATGACTTTTTCTTTGTGTCGGGTCAAATCTATACCGATTCCAAGGCTGGCGACAAGTACAAGAGTTCTGCCCAGGGTCTTATTACCCTGGCCACCTACGGTGTAGGTATGCTCATCGGTTTCTGGGCAGCCGGTCAAATTTCCGAGTATTACACCACGGCAACAGGCGACCATACTTGGGAAAGCATCTGGATTCTTCCGGCAGCCTTCTCAGCCCTGGTATTCATTTTATTCGCCCTGGTATTTAAAAACGAAACTATAGAGTATAAAAAAGCATAAACTGAAACGCGATTAATACATGTCAAAACACAGAAAAATAAGATTGGGTATGATTGGTGGAGGACTTAACTCCTTCATCGGTATTGTGCACAGAATAGCAGCCTATATGGGCGAAGAGTACACACTCATTGGTGGAGCATTTGACTCCAATTATGAGAGTGCTCTCGAATTTGCCAATAAGCTGGAGCTAGACCCTGCACGTACCTATCCCAACATCGATACTTTCATAGAAAAAGAGCTGGCCTTGCCGGAAAACGAACGCATTGAAGCCGTGGTAGTGGTTACCCCAAACTTCCTGCACTATCCCATGGCCAAGCAGCTCATTCAAGCAGGCTTTCACGTAATTTGTGAAAAACCTGTTACCAACACTGCGGCAGAAGCCATTGAGTTAGAAGAACTGGTTCACAAACACAAAGTTGTGTTTACCCTGACTCACACCTACACCGGCTACCCTATGGTGCGACAAATGAAAACCATGATAGCCCAAGGAGCGCTGGGAAAAATTCAGAAGGTAGATGCCCAGTACTATCAGGGATGGATTAACCCTGTTATACACGACAAGGACAAACGAGCCACCGTGTGGAGACTAGATCCTGCTAAAGCAGGGCAAAGCTGTTGTATGGGCGACATTGGAGTACACGCTTTCAATATGATTGAGTATACCACAGGTCTAAAAACCCTGAAGGTTCTTGCCGATGTAGACACTCTTTATGAAGATAATCCGCTAGACATTGATGGAACGGCCATGTGTAAATTCGACAATGGAGCAAAAGGTCTGGTACGGGCCAGCCAAATTGCCACTGCCGAAGAAAACAATTTGCGCATAGCCGTTTATGGCACCAAAGCCTCGCTAAAATGGGAGCAGGAAAACCCCAACTATCTCTATTTTCTACAAGAAGGGCAACCCCTACAGGTGCTTAAACCCGGTCACGAATACAACGGAGATCTGGCCAAAATAAGCACCAAAATGGCTCCCGGTCACCCGGAAGGCATATTCGATTCCATGGCCAACATCTACCTCGGTACAGCTCGCGCCATACGGGGCGAAGCATATCTGGAAGGCGCCTTCCCAACCATTAGAGATGGAGTAAGAGGAATGAAGTTTATTGAAGCCGTTCTGGCCTCGGCCGGAAATGGCAATGTTTGGACTGAAATTGTAGATTGAGATGATGAAAACGATTAAAGGACCAGCCATTTTTTTGGCGCAATTTGCAGACGACAAGCCCCCCTTCAACAACCTCTCGAACATTGCCCAGTGGGCTGCTGAGTTAGGGTACAAGGCTGTGCAAATACCCACTTGGGATACCCGCCTTATAGACTTAGACAAGGCTACAGAAAGCAAAACCTACTGTGACGAACTCAAAGGCACTCTGGCCGAACATGGCTTGGAGGTCAGTGAGCTTTCTACCCACCTTCAAGGGCAACTGGTGGCCGTTCATCCGGCCTATGAGGAGCTTTTTAAAGGGTTCGCTCCTAAAGGAATGAACGCCAAACAAAGAAACATCTGGGCCATAGACCAAGTAAAAAAAGCTGCGCAAGCGAGCCAAAACCTGGGCCTCAACGTACATGCTACCTTCTCCGGTGCATTGGTTTGGCCTTATTTCTACAACTGGCCTCAGCGACCGGCCGGACTGATCGAAAAAGGGTTTAAAGAACTCGCTAACCGGTGGTTACCCATTCTCAACCACTTCGATGAGCATGGAGTAGATCTTTGCTATGAAGTGCATGCAGGAGAAGACCTACACGATGGAACCTCTTTCGAAATGTTCTACGAAGCTACCGGAAAACACAAACGAGTAAAGCTTCTCTATGACCCATCACACTTTATTCTACAACAACTCGATTACCTGGCCTATATAGACCACTACCACGAGTTCTTTGGTATGTTCCATGTTAAAGATGCCGAGTACAACCCTACCGGAAAATCTGGTGTATATGGAGGCTATCAGGACTGGAGAGAGCGACCGGGCCGATTCCGTTCTATTGGTGATGGACAGGTCGATTTTCAAGCCATTTTCTCCAAAATGACTCAATATGGATACGATGGTTGGGCTGTTCTGGAATGGGAGTGCTGCATAAAATCTCCTGAGCAAGGAGCCCGTGAGGGAGCCGAGTACATTAACCAATTTATTATTGAAGCTACGCAAAAGAACTTCGATGACTTTGCCGATGCGGGAATTAGCGATGAGGAATTCAGAAAACTTTTAGGAATTGATTGATATGAAAAACACAAAAGCAGGATATACCATTTTTCAAAAGGCCGGTTTGTTGGCCGCTACGCTCCTTTTAACGGGAGTCAGCCTTTCGGCACAAATTACCGACCCAAAAGCCACAGAGGTGTGGGAGCCTGTACCCCGAAAAGTAACCCCGGGTAAAAACGGAGCTGCTCCGTCTGATGCCGTTGTGCTTTTTGACGGCACCAACTTAAATGAGTGGAAAAGCCGCAAAGATGGTTCGGCAGCAGCCTGGAAGGTGACCAACGGATATATGGAAGTAGTTCGTGGCACCGGTGATATTATGACTCACAAAAAGTTTGGAGACATACAGCTGCATATTGAGTGGAGTGCGCCCACAAAAATTGTGGGAGAAGGCCAGGGAAGAGGAAATTCGGGCGTTTTCCTTCAAGAAAGGTACGAAATTCAAATTCTTGATAGCTACGAGTCCAGAACATACTCCAACGGACAAGCCGCTTCTATTTACAAGCAGTCTATTCCTTTAGTGAATGCCACAGTTGCCCCGGGCGAATGGAATGTATATGACATCATATATAAAGCTCCACGATTCAATGAAGATGGTATTAAAGTAGCCGATGGCACAATTACAGTAATTCATAATGGTATTGTGGTGCAGAACAATGTGGCCTTAAGAGGAACTACCGAATACATAGGCCTACCTAAAAACCCTGCCCACGGCAATGGGTCTATCATTCTGCAAGATCATGGTAATCCTGTGAGGTTTAGAAACATTTGGGTGAGGGAACTGTAGACCGATGAATTCTTAAACCCGGATTATACATTTACCCCCAAACGCTGCAATGTTTGGGGGTATTTTTTTGGCTGAAACTAGGCTTTGGCCGCTTCCATTTTGGCAAATACCTCATTCATTTGGGCTTCTTGTTCCGATGCACTCTGACGGTCTCCCTTCAAGGTTTCATCGAATACCGTACAGCTGAAAATCCCCTTCTTACCGGAAGCTTTCACATGAAAACTGAGCGATTCGTTAGAAACAGTCCACTTCGAAATCTCCACGGTAACATCGACACCCGCAGCCGATTTCTTAATAGTTTGGTTTCCGGAAAGATCCAGACTAACACTTCCGCTACCCAGATTGGTTTCTATGGTAGCAAGAGCAGGAAAGGTAGTACTCCCATTGTCGTATACTGAAAACTCAATGGTTCCCTTCACAAAGCCTACAAAACATTTGAATGACACCCTTTTGTAAATAATTCTGGGTAATCCTGATGATAATGACATAATCGTATGTGTTTAATTTTGCCTACTCGATAAGGTTTTCGGCATCCCCTATTTTTAATCAATGTAGTCCATATCATAAAGGTGATTTTGAGAATGTGCGCGAATTAACCTTCCAATAGCGCAAACCACTGTCTTTTATACGCAAACTATATAATCCGCTAAAAAACAGAAGGTTACAACTCATTCCCCTACAATTAGCTCAACTAAAAACTCATCTTACCACAATCTCGTAGTGCAGAGCATGAGATAAAAAGGTATCATTGAGCCAGCTATAAGCAGAAAACCCCTTCTCTAACCATGGATTATCGAAGGGGTTTTAACCAGTTGAGTCAATTGTCTATTTCTCTACAGTAATGATGTATTCACCGGCCAGTCCTGCGC
>NZ_DBHC01000049.1:0-14185 GCF_002296035.1 Roseivirga sp. UBA838 | reverse complement strand
TTCGTACATCGAACTCAGGTTAATCTAAGCACTCATTTCATTCATCGTTGATTTCCTGCCATTCACCTTATAATTCCGGAAGGGAGCTTTGGTGGAGGTAGATTTGAATAAACATCGAAACATGAAAACTCTAGCCCAAATCATCATCGCGTTTCCAGTAGCTTACCTGGTGGTAGCTAGCCTTTACCAACTCATTCTGGCCATTGCCAGCACATTTAAGACTGCAAGAGTGGTGGTTAAAGAAGAGGGCCTGAGCAAGTTTCTGATTCTGGTACCTGCTTATAAAGAAGATCAGGTAATTCAGCAGACTGTTAAATTGAACCTCCAACACAGATACGAGTATCCCAAAGAGCACTTCGACCTGGTAGTAATTGCCGATCAGCTGCAACCGGAAACTCATACGGCCCTGGAACAAATGGGCGCTAAGGTTCACGCAGTATCATTCGATAAAAGCACGAAAGTAAAGTCGCTGCAGAGCGCCATGAACCACTACAAAAACGGTTATGATGCCGTGGTAGTACTCGATGCGGACAATGTGATGGAAAGAGGCTTCTTATTCAAAGCCAATCGCCTGATGAAGTCCGGTTTGAGAGCTGTTCAGGGATTGCGCAAAGCAGCCAACAGCAATACTTCTACTGCATTGATGGACGGCTTGTCTGAAACGGCCAACACGGCTATGCTATGCCAGGGAGCTAATAATTTAGGGCTTTCCTCTAAGCTATCCGGTTCGGCTATGGTATTCGACTATAGCTTGTTCGACACAGTAATAGCTCAGTGCAAGGCCATTGGCGGCTTTGATAAAGAAATGGAGCTTATCCTTACCAAAGGTGGTGAGTTCATCCATTACTCTGAGCAGATTTCGGTTTTAGACCAGAAAGTTTCATCTACTGAAGCCTTTACTCGTCAGAGAGGGCGATGGCTCGAGGCTCAGTACACCTATTTCAAGAGATCGATTAGGGAGAGCATGGTGCAACTGGCAAAGGGCAACTTCGACTTTTTCCATAAAGTTATGCAGTTGGCGCTACCCCCGCGTGCGGTAGCTCCCTTTGCCATCACTTTGTTTGCACTTACCGGACTGCTATTAAAAAGTCAGGTGCTTTTTGTAGCCAGCACCGGAGCACTGCTAGCCCTTATTATAGCTTACCTGTTGGTGCTTCCTACTCAAGCACTTCTCAGAGAGTCTTTTCGCATCGCGTTCAGCCTTCCCAAAATTGGCTGGGCAGCTTTCAAGGCTCTTTTACTTATGCAGAAATCCAAAAAGGAATTCATTCACACTGAACACCAAATTTTAGAACTATGATTTTTCAAGGAATGCCCTGGCCGGCCGTATTGCCAATTGCAATTCTAGCCATGATTTACGCCATTAACCTAGCTAAAAAACACGAGAAGACAGTTGTGAAAGACAAACTGGACGGTCTCAAAGACAAGAAAAACAACCATTAAGATGAAAGCACATTCCACCCTTCATATACTACTCATCTGCAAGACACTTCCCTGGCAGTTTAAAGGGGGTATTCAAACCCACACCTGGGAGCTGGCCAGAAGCCTTGCAAGCAAAGGACACCAGGTGTCTATTCTGAACGGTGGAAGCTTTCGGAAGAGAACCAAGGTTGAGGAAAAAGAAGGCATCCGGATTATTGAGGTGCCTTACTTTCCCGGCCGATACATAAAACCAATTTCGTTGATAGCCGAAGAGCTGTCATTCAACTGGTCGGTTCTTCATTGGGTTAGAAAAAACCACATGAAGTTCGATATCATTCACGCTCAGGGCCGAAGCGGCTACCTGCTAAGTTTCTATTCTAAGATTCATCATAGGCTCGTGAACACTGTACATGGCCTCATCGATATAGAAAACAAAGGCAAGAAGTGGTATCACATCAACCACCAGTTACACCATACCTTCACCCGAAGAATGGAAAAAAGGCTTTACAACAGCGCAGCAGGATTGGTAGCTGTTAGCGAGGCCTTAAAGCAAGAAATCTATGAACGCAGACCTACGGGAAAATCAATCAACGTGATTACCAATGGCGTGAGCAGTCAGTGGTCAGACTCCAAAAGCGATCTGGCCGGAGTGGCTAAGTTTCTCTTTGTGGGCAGACTACATCCTGTAAAAGGCATTAGCAAAATTGTGGAAGTGATGGACCAGGCCGCAGACCATGTGCAACTGGACATTATTGGCAATGGCAGCGAGCGTGTGCGCATAGAGCAAATTATTAAATCCAAGAAGTTAGAAAGTAGAGTCAGACTGCTCGGGGAGTACAGCAATGATAAAATTCATGAAGTACTCCCCTATTACACCGCGCTGATTTTACCTAGTCAATATGAAACACAGGGCATTGTATTGCTTGAGGCCAACTCGGAGTCTATACCCGTAATAGCCTCAGATCTGCCGGCCATTCGTGAAACCATAGAAAATGGAGAAAACGGCATACTCTGTCCTGATCATAACCCTAAAGCCTTTATTGAGGCCATGAATTACATGGCCGAAAACCGGGAGCTTGCCAAAGCCATGGGCATTAAAGGACGTACAAGGGTTAAAGCCCGCTTTACCTGGGAAAAAATTGCCGAAAGAACAGAAACCCTCTACCGAAGCATTGCCCAATGAAATCGTTAAAACAAGATTTGGGCAGAACTTTCTATTCCTTTGCAGGACAAATCTCCTTTCTGCTTAGCAACTTTATTCTGTTTCTCTACCTAGCCAAACGCTACGACCAGGCCTCTTTTGGCCACTGGGCTATATTCATTACCACAGTGTCCATACTAGATGGCTTAAGGCAGGGCTTTACCCAAAACGGACTGGCTCGGCTTATCATCCGGCAGCCCGACAATCGGGAGATTAGAAGTACAAGCCTCTTGCTCAACTATGCCATAGTAGCTCTCACCAGTCTTTTTCTGGTGGTTTTCTCTCTGTGGTCGGCTCCTGAGCTTAGTATACTGTATATCAATGGGTTTAAAGCCTTGTTGGTACTAGCTACTATACAATTTCTCAATTCAGTAAACCAGGCACAGCAAAAGTTTAAGAAGTACTTTATCACCAACTTCATCTACCTTATTTCCTTTATAGCGGTACTGTCTGCTCAGCTGATAGTAGCCGGACAACCCAGCCTCACCCGACTGATAGACATTATGTTTCTTTCGGTGTTGCCGGTAACCATACTGGCCGTTGTTCAAGGCGAATTTAGGCTGGTAAGGCCACTAAAGAGTACGGCCATGGAGCTTATTCACTTCGGCAAATACTCCTCTGGTACTAATCTGCTCTCACTGCTTTTTCAGCGGGTAGACTTACTCATGATTAACTACTTTATGGATCCTACAGCCGTAGCGATTTTCCATTTTGCCAATAAAATAATAGGTTATGCCGAACTCCCCCTGCAGGCCATTTCACAAGTCATTTATCCTAAAATTGCAGCCAGTTATCTTCAGTCGGGAGGCATTCATCTTAAAAAAACCTACGGCAACTCTATTCTGTGGTTATTAGCCTTTATACTACCGACTACGCTTATTGTGCTACTCTTTAATAAAACCATAATAACCATCATAGGATCAGAAAGTTATCTTTCAGCCTCCGGTATAATAATCATTCTGGCAACCGCTACACTATTTAAACCGTGGGGCCGCGTTTTTGGCCTTACGCTGGATGCCGTTGGTAAACCAAGAGTAAATTTTCTGATGCTGGTTTTTAGCCTGGCGGTCAACGTAGTAATGAATTGGTTGCTGATTCCTGCTTTTGGTGTACAGGGAGCAGCTACGGCCACCGCTTCCAGTGTTATTGTAACCATCATTATAGGTCAGTTAAACATTAAAAGAACGCTTGCCATACACCCTATCAAAGAGTTTGTTGTGGCAGCCAAATCATTAACACATCTAAATGCTTTGAAGAAATGGAGCTAACCTTTGGTACATCGCAGATATTCACCAGCGAACGCATGAAAAGCCAACCCAAACTAGCCAGGCTGTTTAAATCGGTCTTTGGCTATACCAACGTGGGCAACTATGCGCGGTTTACCATTTTCAAGAAACTAATGAAACACATAGACCTGCCTCAAAATGCTAAAATACTAGATTTGGGTGCCGGCTATGGTGAGTATAGCTTTAGTCTGGCCAAAGCTCTTCCCAAGGCTAAAATTCATAGCCTCGATGTAGACAAGGAGCGCATTGCCACACTCAACGAAGCCATAAAAGCTAGTGGAACAAACAACATTACCACACATTGTACCTACACGGAACAATTGGAAGAAAGAGAGTTCGACTTCATATTTTCTATCGATGTTTTCGAGCATATCACTCCGAAAGAAATGCCTTTTAAAGCAGCTTATGACAGGCTAAAGCCCGGAGGCTACTTTATGGTGAAAATTCCTAATAAACACCAACGAACCCTATTGCCCGAGCGATACTTTGAAGAGCACCATGAGTGGCTCGAAGAAGAGCACGTTGGCCAAGTATATAATCTGGAAGACCTCTGGAAACGATTCATTGGTGAGGGTTTTCGTGTGGTACACGGCTCGTACTCTGACGGTTGGTTCTCACGCCTGGGTTGGGAAGCAGCCTATCTGGGCAAGAAAGCAGGCCTGCTCGGTCAGGTTTTGAGCTTGCCATTTGCTAAACTATGTATCAAAATAGATCGCCTGGTACACGGCAATTCCTGGGGAAATGCCATTCAGGTAATCGGAATAAAAGAACCATCATGTCAGCCTTAGTCTCTATAATCACCGTAAACTACAAGCAGGCGCAGGTAACCTGCGAACTGCTCGAATCCATTGGCAAATTGGCCTACAATGCGCTAGAAGTTATTGTGGTAGACAATGGTCAGTCGGGAGACGATACATCTTTATATCAATCGGTATTACCCAATGTGAGGGTCATCAACTCATCGGAAAATATTGGTTTTGCCGGAGGTAATAATTTGGGTATTCAAGCAGCAACAGGCGAGTTTCTATTTTTGGTGAACAACGATACGGAACTAGACAATGGCCTCATAGAATCTCTGCTAACCCATTTTGAAGACGATCATGTGGGGGCTGTCTCTCCTATTTTAAAATATTACGATCACCCCGACCAGATTCAGTTTGCGGGCTTCACAGAGATTAATCCTATTACCGGCCGCAATGAGCTGGTGAGAAAAGCTAAGTCGAGCTACCCCTACTGTACCCCATACTTCCATGGAGCGGCTGTTATGCTCCGAAGATCTGTGGTAGACCAATGCGGGCTTATGCCCGAAGAATTCTTTCTTTACTATGAAGAGTTGGAGTGGTCTCGAATTATACGTTCTCATGGTTTTGAGCTACTGGTTGACCCTACGGTGCATGTGCTACACAAAGAGTCGATAAGCACGGGTAAAAACAGTCCGTTAAAACTCTATTACCAAACCCGAAACAGGTTGCATTTTATGCGAAGAAACGGTTTTAAGAACTGGACGCTCTTCATGCTTTTCTTCATGTTTCTTTCTACCCCAAAGCAACTTGTCCGCTCGCTTCTCTCCAGAGAATGGGCTCACCTGAGCGCCTTTTCCAAAGCCTGGACCGATGGGCTATTGCACAAGCGCTTTGGTTTCAGACCGCTCTAAGCAACTCATCGAAGGATTCCGTTCATTCATCGAAATCTCCCCTCCCAATTCACTGAAATTGAGCTAATTCAAAGAAAAACCACGACCATGGAAATTCTTTTTTGGATCAGCATTTTCATCATCTTCTATGTCTTTATTGGCTATGGCATAGTAATTAGTGTACTGGCCAAGTTTAAAGCAAGCGACACACCGGTTGCTTTGGAAGATGAAGACCTTCCGCATGTTACCTTATTGGTTGCAGCTTATAACGAAGAAGATATTATTGATGAAAAGATCAGCAACTGTCTGGCACTAGACTACCCAAAGGAGAAGTTACACATTGCCATGGTTACGGATGGTTCTACAGACAATACCAATCACTTAATTGAACAACACTCTTCTATTACCCTGCATTATACACCACAACGAGCCGGCAAAATTGCAGCTGTTAATCGTGTAATGCCTACAATTGACACCCCTATTACCATTTTCTCTGACGCCAACGTGATGATTAATGCACAAGGACTAAGGGAATTGGTAAAGCATTTCCAGAACAACAGGGTAGCCGCTGTTTCAGGAGAAAAAACAGTACTGAGCCAAAAAGCCGATGGGGCAAGTAGCTCCGGTGAAGGTTTCTATTGGAAATATGAGTCTTACCTAAAAAAGAAGGATGCTGAATGGAATTCGCTGGTTGGTTCGGCCGGAGAGTTGTTTGCCATTAGAACACACCTCTACGAGCCTATAGATACCAATACGTTGATCGAAGACTTTGTACTTACCATGACTTTGGCTGCTAAAGGATATAAGGTTGCCTATGAACCAAAAGCACTGGCCCTGGAAACGGGCTCGGCCAATATGGAAGAAGAAACAAAAAGGAAGGTAAGAATTTCTGCTGGTGGCATTCAGGCGGTCATCAAACTACTGCCACTACTTAATCTGATGAGATACGGAAAGTTGAGCTTTCAGTACATATCGCACCGGGTTTTGCGTTGGACACTCATGCCTTTAGCCCTATTGGGAGCTACTCTGGCTGTACCTTTTTTGGCCATTGCCAATGGCATCTACCTAATTCCGGCCATTGCCTGTTTGCTGATTTATGCACTGGCGGCCATGGGCTATCTCATGCGCAATAACCCCACGCGTATCAAAGCCCTGTATATTCCCTACTATTTTCTCTACATGCACTACTGTGTGGTGCTGGGCTGGAAAAAATATTTTACCGGACAGCAAAAAGTAACTTGGGAGAAGGCCAAAAGAGCCAACCTGCCTTTACAACAGGTTGAGTCTCTTAATTAAAGCTTCTTTGTTAGAGCGTGAAATAGGAATTACCTTATTGTCAATTAGCAAATTAGACTCTTCAATGTCTATTATTTTGCTGAGGTTAATGACATAGGAACGGTGCACTTTGGCAAAGTTATGCGGAGTTAGACGGTCTTCTACCCGCTTCATTGTGGTGTGTACAATGTGCCCCTTCTCTTTGGTCTTAAACAAGGCATAGTCGCCCTTAGCCTCTACATAAAGAATATCGTCAATCTTTACCTTAATGAGTTTAGAGTCCACTTTCAGGTATATACTATCTTGAATTACCTTAGACATAGTGGAAGCAGATTCGGCCTTTTTTAACCGATCGAAAGCGGCCATAGCCACTTCAATAGCGGCATTGATGTCTTTTACACCATAGGGTTTAACTAAATAGCCGAAGGGGCCTTTTTCTTTAGCCCTGGTAATGGTTTCATTGTCTGCAAAAGCAGTGGTAAAGATGAAAGGGATTTCGAAGTTCTGATTCAGCAGCTCTGCCAACTGCACACCGTCTATATCGCCTCCAATCTGAATATCGAGCAAGGCCAGGTCGGGCACAGTCTCATTACATATAGCAATGGCGGTCTCTGCGCTTTCTGCAACTCCAAGAACTTCATGATTAAGTACGGCTATAATATCCTGAACGCTCTCCGCGATCATGGGATCGTCTTCTACAATTAGAATTTTCAACTGACTCATTAACTTTTTTTGAACAATTTAATAATTCAGATGAGCAAATTCATGAATTCACCTAAGATAAAGGTAATTCAACTGTAAATTCTGAGCCCTTATTCTCTTCGCTATCCACGGTAATGGTTCCTCCGTGCAGCTCAGTGAACTCTTTTACAATGGATAGGCCTAGGCCGGTACCTTGAATATTTTTAACATTGGTAGCTCTGTAAAAAGAACCGAATAGTCCTTTTAGATCTTTTTGTGGAATGCCTATGCCGTAGTCTTTTATTGAAACCTTTACGCTCTTAAGCTCATTAAAAGCCACCTGAACCTCAGGAGCCTCACTATTTGGAGAGTACTTAAGGGCATTGGAAAGCAGATTAGAAAACACATGCTCCATCAGTGAGGAGTCTATAGATACCTCTCTTGGCACACCTACTACTTCCATCTTAATCTTTCTTCCTTTACTATCGGCTTCGGAATGCTTATTCACCAGGCGCTCAACAAATTGCACCAGGTCGGTAGACGATTTCTTCATATTAATGCGGCCTGCCTCAATTTTGCCCAGCATAAGAATGTCGTTCATTAGAGAGGTAACCCTGTTCAAATCGCCATCTATACGATCGAGAAATTTCTTGTATCGAGGGAAATCGTCAGGGTGCTGGCCTTCTAACTGAAAGCTGATCAGGTCTGCATTCTGTTTTATGGTAGTAAGGGGTGTTCTAAACTCGTGGGAGGTCATGGATACAAATCTGGACTTTAGTTCATTGAGCTCACGCTCTTTTTCCAGCGCTTTTTGCATCTCTTCCTGCACCTGCTTTTGTATGGTTATATCACTCAGGAAGGCCGTAAAGGTAAAGTAGCCTTTATTTTCAACCGGAATAATAGCCATGGCCACCGGAAACTCCTCTCCATTTTTTCTGAGAGCAGTAATCTCAATTTTCTGATTTAAAACCGGACCTTCTCCTGTTTTAAAGAAATGCTGCATGCCCCGCTTGTGCGCCTCTCGGTGTATTGGAGGAATAATAGTTTCCAAAAGGGTTTTTCCTAAAGCCTCATCGGCCGAAAAACCAAAGATAGACTCTGCCTGCCTGTTCCATTCGGTAATAACTCCTTCTCTATCTATAGTAATTACCGCATCAATGGCGTTGTGTAATATTTTTCTGAGCTTTTGTTCGCTCTCAATAAGTTCTTTTTCTGCCTTTTCCTGCTTCTTCTTGGCAATGGCATTCTTTAGTCGGTTAGAAGCCAGGTTAGCAATGGTGGTTAGGGTATGCAAATGCTCCTGATTGAAGAAGTTACGCTGCCGGTGCTCGGAATCAATAACTCCAATTACCTCTCCATCGGCAATAATAGGTACCGTAATTTCCGAGAAGCGCACCGCATCGTCTACAATGTAGCGACCGTCTTTGCTGGTATCGTTCACAATCTCTGCGATTCCCGTTTGAGCAACAGCACCTACAATTCCTTCACCAATTTCTATGGATATGGGGTCTAGAACTTTTCTGGTTTTGGATTGCTTGGCGCCATAAGCGGCCACCTGATCCAGTTTACCCGATTCATCATTTTTCAAGTAAATGACACAATCTTCATAACCGAATTTCTCAATCACATTCTCCGCGATCTCCCAGGAAATTTCCTGAATGGAGTCATCTGATAACAAGCTGGTTACAAACCCGTTAATAGCACTCAGATGCTTTTGATTACGCTCTAATTCTTTATTCTTTCTAGCCAAAGCGCGTTGCTCTGCCTCTAGTTTTTCCTGATTTTCAATGAGCGTGAGCGTATATCCCATCCACTTAGAAAAAAGCTCAACAAACTCAAGATCGTAGGTATCGAACTCTTCTTTGCGGGCCTTGGTAGAGGTAAAATTGATAGTCCCTCTTTTTTCTCCGTTTACTCGATAGGCAATGCCAATGTAAGACTCTACACCAAAAAGTTCGTGGCAGGGATGATCGTAGTACTTAGACTCGCTCACATCTTTCATAAAGAGGATGTCATCTTTTTTGATGACTATATCGCAGAAAGTATCGCCCAGCTTAAACTTATCGCCAATGTTGAGCCCGGTATCGTCTGTGTTGGAGTAGAACTGTTTAATCTCATAAGAGGCGCCATTTATTTCACTAATTATGGCAAGGTCTAAGCCCAGGTACTCGGTGGCTATTTTAAGCCCCTGATCGATTTGCGAAACAGAAGAAAGGCTCAGGTTTGACGTTACCGAGTTAATGGCCTCCAGTCCGTTTTTGTACTTGCTTAGTTTCGCTTTGGTTTCTTTAAGTTCCTCTTCGGCCAGCTTACGATTGGTGATATCCATGTGAATACCAATGGATCCGCGAATGGAACCATCTACATTGTAAATGGGAGCTCCGCTAATCATTGCCCACCTGTATGAGCCATCTTTGTGTTTTAGCGGTATCTCATAGACACTGGCACTACCTTTGGATCGCTTATGCTGTTGAGAGGCTATAATCTTTCGTGCCTCTTCGTCTACCAGAAACTCCGTAGCCACTTTGCCTATCAATTCTTCAGGAGTATAACCTGTTATTTCTGTCATTACCGGATTGGCAAAAACAATTTTCTGGTTCAGGTCAACTTCCATGAGGCCATACTGAAGATTCTGTATTATGCCCCTATATTTTTCTTCCGATTGCTTAAGAGCCAATCGGTTATAATAACTCTCCGTGATATCGCGCCCCACTCCCAGAAAACCCATAATCTGAAAGGCGTTTTCCAACAACTGCACATTGAGCCCAATCCAAAACTGTTCTCCGTTTTTAGTAATAATGGGCAGTTCCTTATAAGTAGATTTTTCGCGGGTGCTGGCCTGCTTGCGGTAGAATTGCTGAGCCTCTTCGCGGTATTCGGGATGAATAAGCTCCAGGTATGATTTACCAATTATTTCATTGCGTTCGTAGCCTGTTACTTTTAAGGTCTTGGGGTTAACATAAGTAAAGTCTCCGGCTGCATCGGTCTCATATATAATCTCATTGGCTGCTTCTACAATGAGTTTGTATTTTTCACCATCTTGGGGGCCTTGGCTCATGGGGTTTTCCTCAATCAAAAATTGTAGTGTGTAGGACTGATCGGAAATTAAAACGCGATAATCGATATCGCAACCAAAAACCTTTAAACTTGCTATACGCTCCTGCTGGCCGTTAGTCAAAAAACCGGACACCAGTTTGGCTCGTTCAGAGGCCTTTTTTCGTTCAAAAAAACCGTAAAGCTCTTTTGAAACAAGGGAAGCTTTGAGAATTTCCCCCTTCTTATTTATGGTTATACTAGGTTTCATGAGGTTAAATGCTCTGTAAGCAACAACTATTTCATGAATTTTCCGGAGCTCATTCGATGAGTCGACATCAACCATCGATGAATGACAATATTCTTCGATCAGTTGAATATTCTTATCTTCCCCTTTCAACCAAATGATCTTATGAAATCAATTACTACGCTATTTCTAAGTTTGCTGATTATGGCTCCCTTACAGGCCTTTCAGGTAAGATCTCTGAACCCTGAGACCTGGCCGGAATCTGACAATGACACTACCTACTACACTGTGAAAGGTGAAAGGCACGGAGTGAGTTTTTTCAGACAACACCGCCACCCCGAGGTGCAGTATGAACCGCTCAAACAGCTCGACTTTGAGAGTTATCATACGGTAGATGTGATGTACTACTGGTACAAGCTGTGGGCAGAAAAGTATCCGGACATTGTAGACCTCTACGAGGTGGGCAAAAGTTTTGAGGGCCGCCCGATTCTGCAAATGACCGTTACCAACAAAAAAACCGGCAAAGACACCGATAAACCGGCAGCCTTTTTTGAAGGCGGACGTCATAGCGGTGAGATTACCAGCAGCGAGTCCATTCTCTGGCTCACCCGGCACCTTCTGGAAAATTACGGGGTGGATGAGGCCATTACCCACCTTATTGACACCAAAGCCATTTACCTGAGACCACAAAACAACCCCGATGGCAGCAACCTCTACTTGCATACGGCTCAAAGAAACCGAAGCAGCGTAAGGCCGCATGATAATGACCGGGATGGCTTGTTAGATGAAGACGATGAAGAAGACCTGGACGGTGATGGTATCATTTATCAAATTAGGGTAAAGGCCAAAGAAGGCGAAGAGGGTACACATATAATTGACCCCAGAGATCCTAAGGGCCGTTTGATGAAGCGGGTACAAGAAGGTGGAGACTACTTTGTTTATTCGGAAGGCATTGATAATGATGGAGATGGTCGGTTCAATGAAGATGGAATAGGTGGATTGGATTTGCACAGAAACTACCCGGAAAACTGGAGGCCTGATGTGGGTGGCGATGCCACAGGAAGAGGTTATACTCAGTATGGAGCCGGGGCCTACCCTACTTCAGAACCTGAGTCTCGTTACACCGTGCTTTGGGCCCTTTCACACCCTAATATTTCCGTTGTGAATTCTATGGACACCCGCGTGCCCATGCACCTGAGACCTCCCAGTACTTCGAAAAGCGAAGAACGCATGTATCCTGAAGATCTGGAACTCTATAAAAAGTACGACAGCCTTGGCCTTACCATTACCAATTACCCCTGGGCAGGCGATGTGTACGAAACCTACGCCACCCGCTACAAAGTGAATCGCACTACCGGAGACCCTCTAAAACCCAGCCCACTGTTTGGCCATGGCCCAGACTTCGGCTATTTCTACTACGGTTCTATTTGGTATGGAGATGAACTGTGGAATAACGGAGCCATGAAAGACTATGACAACGATGGTGTTTATGATGATTATGATGCCTTGCGGTGGGACGATGAGGAAAATGGTGGCAGAGGATTCAGAGAATGGGAGCCATTTGTTCACCCCACTCTTGGCGAGGTAGAAATAGGCGGTTTTCATCCTAAGTTCTTTAGCCAAAACGGCCCACCCTGGCAACTGGAGCGATGGGCTAAAAAGCAGGCACTCTTTAACCTGGCAATGGCCATGGAACTGCCGCTTATAGAGCTAAATGATGTGACGGTTGAAAAGAAAAACAGAAACACCTACAGAGTAACAGTTAAGTTTACCAATGTGGGCCAGCTACCAACCGCTCTAAAGCAAGCCCAGTTGGTTAAGATTGTGAGAGAAGACCGGGTACAACTTCAGTTTAACGGAGAACTGTTAAAAGGTGGAGATGAGGCCAAACTTAAGATAGTATCTCCCACCCTGGCCGATAAAACCATTTATCTCGATCGTACCCTTCCCGGAGAAACCAAAGAAGCCGTTTTCGAAATTGAGCTAAACGGTATAGAGGGTGCAAAAGGCAAAGTAAGAGTACTTTCAACCCGCGGAGGCTTCATAGAGAGAGACTTACAGATTGGAAAATCGAATTGAACAAACTTCCACAGACAATAACCGGACAATAGATGTCTGGTTATTGTTTATTTATATTAACATATGTTAATTATTACATACATATTATATTCTAAATAATCCCATTCAATCTCTGCACACTTACCCTTTCTTTTCTATTTTTGCACCTCACAAAATAAACTATGGCCAAGAAAGCAAAAAAATCGAGTGAGTCGTGCGTAACCATGACAGAGTTGGTGCTACCCAACGACACCAACACACTCAATAACCTGATGGGAGGCAAACTCATGCACTGGATGGATGTAGTTTCTGCCATTGCTGCTCAAAAACATTCTAACCGAATAGTGGTAACTGCTTCGGCCGATAATATTTCTTTTAAACACCCCATTCAGCTGGGCGATGTGGTAACACTGAAAGCTAAAGTAACCAGGGCTTTTAGTAGCTCTATGGAAGTATATGTAGAGGTATTCGCTGAAAACATTCCTTCAGGCACCAAGTTTAAAAGCCACAGTGCCTTCTTCACATTTGTGGCTGTAGACCAAGGCGGTCGTCCGATCGATGTGCCTGAGCTGATGCCTGAAACAGATGAGGAGAAAGAGTTGTACGAGGGAGCTTTGAGAAGACGCCAGTTGCGTCTGGTTTTGGCCAAACGAATGAAGCCTGAAGAAGCTACCGAGCTAAAGAGCATATTCTTTGATAAAACCATTGGCAAAGCTGAATAATTGAAGTCTCTCCATTGGTAGCCATGGCCTGAAATTGTAACTTTGGCTTATGTCTGATGCTGCTTTTCTCAAGGAACTTATTCAGGAACCTGTTTATCTGGTAAAGGGTGCCGAAGCCGATAGGGCTTCGATTGCCCCTACCCCAAGCCCTGCTGTTTATGCCGAGGAACAACCTGTTTCAGTAGCCGAAGAGCCTAAAGCAGAAATAAAACTAAAGGCATTGAGCACCTCTGGCAATAACCTAAAGGCCTGTATCATTCTGGTAAATTGGGCAAATGAGGCACTCACAGAAGAAAAAGAACTGCTGCTTAAAATATTGGGTTCGGTTAAACGATCGGAAGACGATGTGCTATTGGTGCACGCCAAAAATGCCACTGGAGAGCAAATTGAGGCAATTCTTGCTGAGCACAAACACAAGCAACTGATAGATTTTGGGACAAACACCTGTGCTCCATTACAATCACTTGCCCTCTATTCTCCTCAATCTGAGGGTCCGAGAAAAATGCTACGTGCCGATGCGCTTAGTGAAATTGCCAGTGATGTAGAAAAGAAAAAGAGCCTTTGGAAGGCTCTTCAACAAATGTTTCTTTAAAGCCACCTGAGTTCGATGTAAGTAAGTAGAAAAAT
>NZ_DBHC01000035.1:147748-147880 GCF_002296035.1 Roseivirga sp. UBA838 | reverse complement strand
TCCTTCGTCAGGATAGAAATTGGGTTTGTTCAGAGCATCTGGAAGAATGTACAGAATCAGGCTCAACCTCCCTTTTCCCATGTCGAGCGAAGCCGACACATCTACAAGGCAAACTAGCTTTGCAACTCCTTC